>NZ_JBFUKA010000019.1:0-54453 GCF_056401085.1 Nocardioides sp. P4_G4 | reverse complement strand
TCACCGCCGCCGGCGTGGCGCTGCCCGACACGCAGGCCGGCGGTGGCTGGGCCACATTCCCCGAGCCTGGAAAGTGGCTGGCTCACCGCTCGGCGGGGGCGCGACCCGGACCGCAACGAGTCCGTTGACGACGCCACTAGCGTGAGGGAACACCCGCGAGAGCACCACGAGAGGCACTCCCATGACCGAGCTCCACGTCGTCGCCACCATCCCCGTCAAGGCCGAGCACGTGGAGGCACTCCGCGAGGCGCTCAACGGCCTGGCCGAGGCCACCCGTCAGGAGCCGGGGTGCCTCGCCTACGACCTGTACGAGTCCGCGGCCGCCCCGGGTGTTTTCGTGACCGTCGAGCGCTGGACCGACCAGGCGGCGCTCGACGCCCACATGCAGGCGCCGCACGTCGCCGCGGCCTTCGCCTCGGCGGACGGGGCGCTCGCCGGCGAGGTGGCCATCCACCCGCTGGTGCCGGTCGCCGGGTAGCCGCCACCCCTACGGGGGCTCGATCGGGTGGAAAGCAGTTGAGGGGTTTACCATCCGAATGAGCGTGTGCGAGGACCGCATGGGCACGTGATTGCTCAAACAGATGGGACCGCCCGTGGAACGACTCGCCCAAGGCTTCAGGCTGGGGGATCGCTACGTCCTCGAGGAGCGCATCGCCTCCGGCGGGATGGCCGACGTGTGGCGCGGCATGGACGACGTCCTCCAGCGCGCCGTGGCCGTCAAGATCATGCGGGCCGACCCGGACAACGAGGAGATCTTCGCCAAGCGGTTCCGCGACGAGGCCCGCCACTCCGCGTCGCTGATGCACACCAACATCACCACGGTCTTCGACTACGGCGAGGACGACCACCTCACCTACCTCGTCATGGAGCTCGTCCCGGGCGCCCCGCTGTCCGCGGTGATCCGCGAGGCGGGCACCCTCGAGCCCGACGTGGTGCGCTCGATCATCGGGCAGGCCGCGCTCGCCCTGGGCGTGGCGCACGAGGCGCGGGTCGTGCACCGCGACGTCAAGCCGGCCAACATCCTGGTTCGCGACGACGGCGTCGTGATGCTCACCGACTTCGGCATCGCGCGGGCCCTCGACGCCCGCGGCCACACCCGCGTCGGCGAGATGCTCGGCACCCCCAACTACATCAGCCCCGAGCAGGCCCTGGGCCAGCCCGCGACCGGTGCGAGCGACCTCTACGCCCTCGGTGTGGTCGCCCACGAGATGCTCACCGGCACGCGTCCCTTCGACCGGGGTACGCCGATCGCCACCGCGATGTCGCACGTCAACGAGCCGCCCCCGCCGCTGGCCGAGGAGGTCCCGGCCGAGCTGCGCGCCGTCGTGGCCGCCCTGCTGGAGAAGAAGCCGGGCGATCGTCCCGCCAACGCCCGCGCGGTGGCCGAGATGATGGGCATCGCCACGACGGAGCTCGCCGGACTCGCCGACGGTCTCGCGTCCCTCGTGGACGGCGACCACGCGGACGACACCGCGACCCCGGCGCACTCCGTCACCCCCGCGCGCGAGGTCGTCGATGCCACCCCGGCGGAGGACGTCCACACGGTCGCCACGCCGGTCACGGACCTGCTGGCCTGATCCGGGTCCGGGACGCGGCGGTGACGGGTGCGGCCCGGGAGCAGCTCCTCCGAGGCCGATCGCCCCGGTCCGGATGACCCCACCGGACGCGGCGCGCCCGTCGTCCTGACCGCCGCCGTCGTGCTGACGGCCGTGCTGGTGCGGCTGCCGTTCCTGGCGGGACCGCTCGCACCGGACGAGGCGGGCTTCTTGATGGTCGGCGCCCAGTGGGCGCCGGGCAGCAGCCTGTACGGCGACTACTGGGTCGACCGGCCGCCCGGCCTCGTCGCCCTGTCGGGGCTGGCCCACCTCCTCGGCGGAGGTGTCGCGCTGCGCCTGATCGGGGCCGCGGCGGCCGCCGCCGCTGTCGCGATGGCCGCGCTGCTCGGGCGACGGCTAGCGCCGGCCCACCGGTGGTCGGGTCCGGCCTGCGCGCTCCTGGCGGCGGCGCTGGTGTCCAACCCGCTGCTGTCGGTGCGCGAGGTGGGGGGCGAGGTGCTCGCGCTCCCGTTCCTCCTTGCCGGAGCCTGGATGCTCTTCACCGCCCTCCAATGGCGCTCCCGCACCTGGGCCCTCGGGGCCGGGGCGGCGGGGGCGGTCGCCGCGTCGGTCAAGCAGAACCTCGGCGACGTCCTCGTGCTCGCCGTCCTCCTGGCGGTGGCCCTCGTCGTCGCGCACCGGCGGCGTCGCGCCGTGTGGCTGGTGGCCTGGTGCGCCGCGGGTGCCGCCGTGCTCAGCGCGGTGCTCCTCGCGCTCGCCGCCACGCGCGGTACGTCGCCCGGCGGGCTGTGGGAGGCCGTCGTGCTGTTCCGGGTGCACGCCAGCGAGGTGATCGCCTCGGAGGCGTCCACCGCGACGGGCATCCGGCGCGGCTGGCTGGTCGAGGCGTTCGTGGCCAGTGGGGCACCCGTCGTCCTGCTCCTGCTGGTCCGGCTGCCGTGGCGACCGAGCGGCGCCCGGGACCCGGCGGCGGCGTACCTGACCTGGGTCGCGGCCGGTCTCGTCGTCTGGGAGGCCGTCTCGGTCGCGGCCGGCGGCAGCTACTGGCTGCACTACCTCGTCGGGATGGTTCCGGGCCTGGTCCTGGTGCTGGCCCTTGGGCTGCGACGACAGGCGCTACCCGACACGACGGGTGGGCCACAGCAGGGCGGCACCCTCGTGACGGTCGCCCTCGTCGCCGTGGTGGCCTCGACGGTGATCGGGCTGACGGTCGTGTCGTGGCGGCCCACGCCACGCCCGGCCGACGAGCAGGCGGTGATCGACTTCCTGCGCGCCCACCGGGACGGACCGCGGACGGGGGTGGTGGCCTTCGGGGACGCCTCGCTGCTCGAGGCCTCCGGCCTCAGCAGCCCCTACCCCTACCTGTGGAGCCTCCCGGTGCGCGTGCGGGACCCGCGGCTCCTCGACCTGGACCGCGTGCTGCGCGGCGGGGCCGCGCCGACCTGGATCGTGCGGCACGGTACGACGCTCACGTCGTGGGGCATCGACGCCCACCGGGCGGACGAGATCATCGGCCGCCACTACGAGACCGTCTTCACGTCCGGCGACTACGAGGTGCTGGCCAGGCGGTCGGACTGAGCCGCCGCCCGCAACCTCCACGGCTGGAGCCTGAGGGCCGGACCCGTCAGGCGCGGTGGCGGAGGCGACCGACGCGGCCGTCGCCACCGGCGGCCCAGCAGGAGCCGTCGCGGGTGCAGTCCAGGGTGTGGAAGCGGACGGTGCTGAAGCGCTCGAAGGTGCGGCCACCGTCCGTCGAGACGCTGCTGCCGCCGACGTCGCCGGACTCGCCGACGACGACCAGTCGCCCGCGCGAGAAGGAGGCGTCCTCGCCGAGGTGGGTCAGGTCGCCGGCGCCCGTCCAGGTGCGGCCGTCGCGGGTCCGGGCGGTGGCGTCGACACCGTCGTCGGGCGCCTCGAAGTCGCCGCCGACGGCCACGCCGTGGTCACGGTCGCGGAAGGCGAGGCCGAAGACCCCGGCGGCGTCGCCCGCCGGGATGGTGGTCTCGTGCGCGGTCCAGTGCCGACCGCCGTCGGCGGAGCGGAAGACGCGGGAGGCGGCGCCACCGCTGCCGAAGTACGCACGCTGCCCGGAGATCACGAGGCAGTCGCCGCTGGCGGAGAAGTTGAACTCACCGGTGGAGTCGGGCATGCCGGCGTCCGAGAGCACCGACCAGGAGCGCCCGCCGTCCCGGGTGGAGGCGATGCGGAACTTCCCGTCCACGGGGTCGCTCACGGCCAGGCCGCGCCTGCCACCGGGGTAGAAGTCCATGCAGTTGTAGAACGCGGCCTTCTCGGTGTTGCGGAAGGTCTCGGTCCAGGTGCGCCCACCGTCGGTGGTGCGGTAGATGCGGGACGCCTTGCCCTCGCCGATGGCGAGGATYGACGCCGTCCGGGCGTCGGTCGCCTCGACGTCGCGGAAGTTGAGCCCGGCCGTGCGCGGGGGGCTGACGTCCTGCCAGGAGCGGCCGCGGTCGGTGGTGCGGTAGACCTTGGCGTCCCCACCGTCGGTGAGGCTGGCGCCGGTGACCCACGCCGTACGGGCGTCGACGGCGTCGAGGCCGCGGAAGCTCTGGTCGGCGTCCACCACGGTCGTCCGCCAGGCGAGGCGGGTTGATCCGTCGGAGCGGGCGGTGCCGGTCGTGGCGACCGACGCCGGCGCGGCGAGGAGGGGGAGGGACAGCAGGACGGGGAGGGCGAGCAGCCCGAGACGTGAGCGCATGTCGGCACACTCCCGCAGCGTCCGGCCGGTGTCCAGCACCCCCCGGGTCGCAAGGCGACGGGAGGTGGTGTCGCATCCGGGCCGGACCGTTCGTGGAGAGGGTGACGGGCGCCCGATCAGTAGGGTGCCACCGACGAGAGGACGCATCATGACCACCACCCAGTACCTGCTCGGAGTCCACCACGGCGACGAGGTCACCTGGCCCGAGGGAGTCACCGCGGACCGCGTGATGGCCGACGTCGACGCCTTCAACGCCCGGCTGCGGGAGGAGGGCCGGTGGGTGTTCGCCGGCGGCCTGCAGCCGGCGTCGTCCGCGACGGTCGTCGACGCCAGTGGCGGTGAGCCGGTCGTCACCGACGGTCCGTACGTCGAGTCCAAGGAGTACCTCGGCGGCTTCTGGGTCATCGAGGCAGCCGACCTCGACGAGGCGATGCGCTGGGGCACCGAGGCCTCGGCCGCGTGCCACGGACCGGTCGAGGTGCGCCCGTTCCAGTCCGAGTGAGGACCGGGTGAGCACGGGGGCGGGGACGGACGCCCGGGAGGCACTGGGCCGGGTCGTCCACGAGGAGCACGGCCGGATCGTCGGCGCGCTGGTGCGGCGCTACGGCGACGTCGACCTGGCCGAGGACGCCGTCGCGGAGGCCCTCGAGGTGGCGTGGCAGAAGTGGCCGGTCGACGGCGTGCCGCCCAACCCGGCCGCCTGGCTCACCACGACGGCACACCGCAAGGCGCTCGACCGACTCCGTCGCGAGTCCTCACGCCTGCACCGCGAGAAGGAGGCGACGGCGATGCTGGACACCCCCACCGATCCGCTGGGCGTCGTCGACGACGACCGGCTCCGGCTGTTCTTCATGTGCTGCCACCCCTCGCTCGCCCTCGAGACCCGGGTCGCCCTCACCCTGCGGCTGGTGGCCGGGCTCACCGTGGCGGAGATCGCCGCCGGCTTCCTCACCGAGGAGCGGGCGATGGCCCAGCGGATCACCCGCGCCAAGCGCAAGATCCGTGACGCCCGGATCCCGTTCCGGGTGCCCGCGCGCGAGGACCTGCCCGGGCGGCTCGGGGGCGTGCTGGCCGCGCTCTACCTGGTCTTCAACGAGGGCTACCTCTCGGTCGGCGCCGAGAGCGGGCACCGTCCCGACCTGGCCGACGAGGCGATCCGGCTGACCCGCCAGCTGGTGGCCATGTTGCCGGCCGAGCCCGAGGTGCAGGGCCTGCTGGCGCTGATGCTCATCACACGTGCCCGCGACGACGCCCGCGTCGTCGACGGCCGGCTGGTGCTGCTCGAGGACCAGGACCGCTCCCGGTGGGACGTCGAGCTCCTCGCCGAGGGACGGACGCTCGTGCGGGCGCTGCTCGCGCTCGGTCGCCCCGGGCCCTACCAGGTGCAGGCGGCGATCGGGGCCGCGCACACCGACGAGCGGGTGCCGTGGGTCGAGGTGGTCGGGCTCTACGACCTGCTGCTCACCCTGGTGCCGAGCCCGGTGGTGCGGCTCAACCGGGCCCTCGCGGTCGGGAGGGTGGAGGGACCGGCAGCGGCGCTGATCCTCGTCGACGACCTCGACCTCGCGTCGTACCACTCGTGGCACGTGGCGCGGGCCCACCTGCTCGGCGAGCTCGGACGCGAGGCGGAGGCGCGCGCGGCGCTGGACGCCGCGCTCGCGCTGGACCCCACGCCGCTGGAGCGCGACCACCTCGCCCGGCTGCGCTCGGAGCGGGACGGGTCCTGACCGACCGGCTCAGGCGAAGGCGTCGGAGCCGAGGTCCTGCTCGCCGGCCGCGAGGGCGTCCACGATCCGCCGGGCGACGTCCTCGGGGTCCAGGCCCTGCGGCAGCCGGGGCGCCTCCCCGCAGAGCGGACGGGTGGCGAGGCCGGTCTCGGTGTGCGGCGGCCGGACGTCGAGGACGGTGACGCGGGACCGGCGCAGCTCCGTGCGCAGGGCGGTGGCGACGGCGCTGAGCGCCGCCTTGCTGGCCGAGTACGCCGCCATGCCCGGCAGCGGGCGCTCGGCGACCACCGCGGAGATCTGGAGGACGAAGCCCTGCGACTCCGCCAGCGCCGGCAGGAGGCGCCGGACGAGGAAGAGCGGGCCGACGACGTTGGTGAGGAACAGCTCCTCGATGACCTCGTCGGGGGTGTCGGCGAGCGGCCCGAAGGCGACGACGCCGGCCGCGTTGACGAGCCCGTCGAGCCCGCCGTACGCCGACGTGGCGGCCTCGAGGACCGCCTCGCCGGCCGTGGCGTCCCCGACCTCGGCGACCACGACGGGAGCGTCGATGCCGAGGGCTGCGATGCGTTCGCGGTCCCGGCCCACCAGCAGCAGCCGGGCGCCGCGGCGTACCAGCTCGTGGGCGACCAGCGAGCCCAACGCACCACTGGCCCCCACGACAGCGATCCGGGCACCGTCCAGCTCACGTGCGCTCATGCGGGCGACATTAACCGCCCCCTGACTACCGTGCCCCTCGTGCCGACCCTCACCCCCCGCGTCGCCGACATCCACGTCGCCAAGGCCACCCGGCTCCCGATGCGGTCCGTCGACCGGGTGGATGTCGAGGCGGGCAGGGGGATCGTCGGCGACCGCTACCACGGCACGCGGCACCGGCACGTGACCGTGCAGAGCGCGACCGCCCTGGCGGAGTCGGCTCAGGTGTTCGGCCGCGAGATCCCGGCCGCGCTGACGCGCCGCAACCTCACCATCACCGACGGCGTGGTGCCCCGGGACCCCGGTGCCCGGATCCGGATCGGGGACGTGCTGCTCGAGGTGGTCCGGGTCGCGGCCCCGTGCAAGCTCCTCGACGACACCATCGGCGCGGGCGCCCAGGAGGCGCTGCGGCGTCGGGCCGGATCGGTCTGCCGGGTGCTGGAGTCGGGCACGGTGCGGGTGGGCGACGAGGTCGACCTCGAGGTCCCCCCGGTCGTGTGACCCGGGCCACGGGCGATCGCCCCCGGATATGCGTCCGGGCGCGTCGCGTCGTAGCGTCGAGCGACGTGACCACGCACGAGACGACACGTCAGCAGACCTCCGACGCCGGATTCCTCGGCCAGCCCTCCGTGCTGGCCAACCTCTTCGGCGTCGAGCTGTGGGAGCGGTTCAGCTTCTACGGCATGCAGGGGATCCTGCTCATCTACCTGTACTTCTCCGTCGCCGACGGCGGACTCGGCATCGACCAGTCCACCGCGACCGGCATCGTCGGCGCGTACGGCGGGGCCGTCTACCTCTCCACCATCCTCGGCGCCTGGCTGGCCGACCGGCTGATCGGCGCCGAGCGCACGCTCTTCTACGCCGCCGTCACGGTGATGGTCGGCCACATCGCGCTGGCGCTGGTCCCCGGGCTCACGGGTGTCGGGGTCGGCCTGGTGCTGATCGCGCTGGGCAGCGGTGGCGTCAAGGCCAACGCGACCTCGCTGGTCGGGTCGCTGTACGACGAGCACGACGAGCGCCGCGACGCGGGTTTCTCGCTGTTCTACATGGGCATCAACATCGGCGCGCTCGTCGGACCGCTCCTCACCGGGGTGCTCCAGAAGCAGTGGGGCTTCCACGCCGGCTTCGCGCTGGCCGCGATCGGCATGGCCGCCGGCCTCGTGCAGTACACCCTCGGGCGCAGCAAGCTGCCCGAGGAGACCCACCACGTCCCCGACCCGCTCCCCGCCGACCGGCGGGTGCGGTACGCCGCGGGGCTGGCCGCCGTCGTCGCCCTCGTGGTGGTGCTGTGCGTCGTCGGCGTCATCACCGTCGAGCGCCTGGCCAACATCGTGATCGGTGTCAGCGTCGTCGCCGCGATCGGGCTCTTCACGATGATGCTCGTCGACCGTGAGGTGCAGGGCGCCGAGCGGCGCCGGGTGCTGGCGATGATCCCGCTGTTCGCGTGCAGCGCCGTCTTCTGGTCGCTCTACCAGCAGCAGTTCACCGTGGTGACGATCTACGCCGACGAGCGGCTGGACCGCAACCTCTTCGGCTGGGAGATGCCCATCTCGTGGGTGCAGTCGATCAACCCGGTCTTCATCATCGTGCTGRCCGGCGTCTTCGCGACGATGTGGACCCGCCTCGGTGACCGGGCCCCGTGGACGCCGGTGAAGTTCGGGCTGTCCACGATCCTGATGGGCGTCGCGTTCTTCCTGTTCCTGGCGATGCCCTCGGGCGCCGGCACCGTGCCGCTCCTCGGCCTGGCGCTGATCCTGCTGGTCTTCACCCTCGCCGAGCTGCTGATCTCCCCGGTGGGGCTGTCGGTGGCGACCAAGCTGGCGCCGCGCAAGTACCTCACCCAGATGGTGGCGCTGTTCTTCCTCTCCGTCGCCCTCGGCACCGCCATGGCCGGCCAGCTCGCCGGCTACTACTCGGTCGACGACGAGCAGCCGTTCTTCCTGTGGATCGGGATGGCCTCGGTCGTCACCGGGGTCGTGGTGCTGGCGCTGGCCAAGCCCATCCGGGGGCTGATGTCGGGCGTGCGCTGAGGCCTGTCCCCGGTGTGGGCTCGCCCAGGCGGGTCACCACGCGTCGCCGGACCGGTCCTCGCAGGTCACGCTGACCGACAGGTCGGGGACGACGGAGGCGTCGAGGCGCAGGATCATGAGTCCGCCGTGCTCGTCGTCGGGGACGGTGCCCGTGGAGCTCCGGGTGTAGGAGAGGCCGCGCCACCGCTCCCAGCCGAGCTGCTCGTAGAAGCCCGTCGCGCGCCCGGTCGAGAGCATCGCCACCGGCCACCGGGTGCGGATCTCCTCCTGGAGCCGCTCCATGGTCCGTCGCCCCACTCCGGTGCCCTGGCGCCCGGGGTCGGTGGCCACGGCCTCGACGTACCCGACGGTGAGCCACGCACCGTCCCCGAACCGGATGGGTCGGGGCACGGCACTCGCGTGCGCGAGAAGGTGGTCGCCGTGGCGAGCCAGCACGTGCACCCCGCCGTACGCGTGCTCCGCGTCCTCGTCGCTGAAGCGGTCGCCGAAGGCCCGGTCCCAGAGCGCCCGGAGGTCGGCCCGCATGGCCGCGTCGATGCGGTCGGACTCCACGACGACGAGCTCCATGCGGCCAACCTACGGCGTCGCGGAGGCTGGGTCCGGGGACTAGGTTCGAGGGATGGCACAGCACTGGATCGCGACCCGGCCGGGTGACCTCGGCGTCTTCAGCCTCGAGGAGTACGACGTCCCGCCGCCGCAGCCGGGCGAGGTCACCATCGCGGTGCGGGCCGCCGGGATGAACCCGGCCGACGCCAAGCACGTGGCCCGCGGCACCGCGGCCGACTTCCCCAAGCCGATCGGCTACGAGGTCGCCGGCGTGGTGAGCGCCGTCGGGGCCGGCACCGAGATCGCGTCGGGCCAGGTGGCCGTGGGCGACGAGGTCCTCGCCTTCCGCATCAGTGGTGGGTGGGCCACCGAGGTGACGGTCGCGGCGCGCGACGTCTTCGCCAAGCCGTCGTCACTGTCCTTCGGCGAGGCCGCCAACCTGCTGCTCGCGGGGTCCACGGCCTCCGAGATGCTGCACGTGACCGGCGTCGGCGCGGGCGACACGATCCTGGTCCACGGGGCGTCCGGCGCGGTCGGCGTCAGCGTGCTCCAGCAGGCCGCGCTGCTCGGAGCGCGGGTCGTCGGGACGGCGAGCGAGGGCAGCTTCGACGTCGTCACCCGGTACGGCGGCGTGCCGGTCACCTACGGCGACGGCCTCGAGCAGCGCGTGCGCGAGGCGGCACCCGAGGGCGTGGTGGCCGCCCTGGACTGCGTGGGCACCGACGAGGCGATCGACGTGTCCCTCGCGCTGGTGGCCGACCGCGGACGGATCGTGACGATCGCCGCCGCCGAGCGTGCGAAGCAGGACGGCCTCACCGCGATCGCCGGCGCGATGCCCGCCAGCCAGGCCTACCGCGACTCCGTGCGCGCCGACCTCGTGCGGCTCGCCGGCGAGGGACGACTCGTCGTCCCGCTCGCGCGGGCCTTCCCGCTCGCCGACGCCGTCGAGGCCACGGAGCTGCTGATGGGCCAGCACCCGGGCGGGAAGCTGGTCCTGGAGCCCTGAGGCCCGGGCCGGTGCGCGCGGACCTCAGAGCGCCCGCTCGCGCACGTGGTCGTCCTCCCAGCGGTCGCCGATCCGGAAGCGCTTGCGGCCCACGCGCTCGAAGCCGTGCCGGGCGTAGAAGCCGTTCGCCCGGGCGTTCTCCTCGCTGACGCCGAGCCAGGCGCCGGCGGCCCCGGTGCTCCTGGCCGCGTCCAGGGTCGCCGTCATGAGGTGGGCGGCGGTTCCGTCCCCGTGGTGCGCCGGGTCGACGTACATCTTGGAGAGCTCGATGGTCGGGTGGTGGCGGAGCACCTCCGCGACGTCGGGATCCGCCGGCGTGCCCGCGACGAGCATCGAGTAGCCGACCACCTCGTCGCTGTCGCCCGTGACCGCCACGTGCAGGATGCGCGCCGGGTCGAGGAGGTGGCGCGCGAAGGCAGACTCGGAGAGCTGGTCGGCGATGAACGCCTCCGTCTCCTCCACCGGGGTCTGCGGCGTGCACGCGAGCGGGAAGGTGAGGGCCGCGACCCGGTGCAGCGCGGCGGCGTCGGACGGGACGGCGAGACGGACCACGTCGGGCATCCGGCGAGTCTAGGGAGCGGTACGACGACCGCGGGCAGCGGCGACCGTCGTCGCACGTCCCGGCCGACGCCCGACCGACGGTGACGGGCGGCGGTCAGCCGGTGCTCTCGTCGACGACGTCGACCACCAGGCGCGGCGGCCCGGAGAGGGCCAGGACCCGGAACGGGACGCGGTCGCCCTCGATGCCGGCCAGCACCTGCGTGTAGCCCTCGAACGTCCCGCCGACGTGCACGTCAGCGACGTCACCGCCGTCCTCGGGCTCGAACTGCCCAGGGCCGCTGTAGTAGCCGGACGCCGGCCAGGTGGTGCCGGACGCGTAGATGTCCAGGATCGCGTCACCGCCCAGCGGCACGGCGTCGCCGCTCCCGTCGAGCACGGCCTCGTCGACGTAGTTGACGGTCCAGCCGGGGGTGCCCGTGCCCGAGAACTCCAGCACGATCCGGTCGAAGCCCTCGTGCTCACCCACGCGGACGTCCCTGAGCACCAGGTCCCAGTCCCCTGAGTTGTCCGCCGTCTGGCGCGCGGTGTTCGCGGGGAACGCCGCGGGCTCGTCGGTGTGGTCGCCCGCGGGGGAGTCGGTGGAAGAGGTGTCGGGGGTGACGGCTTCGGTGGCGTCGGTGGAGGTGGCCTCGGTGGAGGTGGCCTCGGTGGTGGGCTCCGGCGAGGCGGTGGCCCGGCTGGTCGCGGGACCGCTGCTCGCGTCGCCGCCGTCCCCGCGCTCGACGCCGGAACCGCAGGCGGTCAGCAGCGGCACGATGAAGGCCGCGCTCACCACGGCGGTCGTGACTCGTCGCATCGTCCCCCCTCGAGCCGGTGCCGGGGATGCTAGTGGAGCCGGGTCCGCTCCAGGGCGATCATCGGGCCCGCGAGGACAGCACCGGCCTCCGGATCAGGACTATCGTCGTGGCATGGCGACCATCCTGGAACGTCTGCAGGACGCGGTGAACGCGCACGACGCCCGGCGCATGGCGTCGTTGTTCGCCCCCGAGTACCGGAGCGTGCAGCCGCTGCACCCGGGTCGGAGCTTCACCGGGAGTGCTCAGGTCTTCAAGAACTGGTCGTCGGTCTTCGACGGTGTGCCCGACCTCGTCGCGGAGCTGGTCACCGCAGCCGTCGACCAGGACACCGAGTGGGGTGAGTGGAGCTGGCACGGTCACCACGCGGACGGCTCGCTCTTTGCCATGCGTGGTGTCACGCTCTTCGTCGTGCGCGACGAGCTCATCGTCGCGGGGCGCTTGTACATGGAGCCCGTCGAGAGCGATGGCGGAGACATCGAGGCCGCTGTCCAGGAGCTGTACAAACCCCCTCCGGAGTAGGCGACGGGCCCGCACACGACGCCCTCCCTGTCTCGACGGGCCACCGTCCACAGCCCCTTTTCTGGGGATGGAATCGAACGCATGTTCGACTAGACTGGGTGTATGCCGCCGGTCCCGCCCGTGGGACCACCCAGCGGCCGATCAGCGGGGGATGGGATGACGACCGGACACCTGGTTCAGGAGGCAGCCGAGGCGATCTCGGCCGCGCTGGACAAGGTCGGCCAGGTCGAGCTCCTCTACCTCGCGCCGACCGAGAAGGCCGCTGCGCTGGTGGAGCTGGCTCGGCTCGAGTCGCGGGTGGCGTCGGTCCGCCTTCGGCTGATGGCCGTGGCCGACGACGTGGCCGAGGAGTCCGGTGACCGCGACGTCGCGGCGTGGTTCCAGCGGACCGTGAGGGCCGATCGTGGCCGGGCGCGTCGGGACCTGGCCCTGGCCCGGTCCCTGGAGCAGCGATGGGCTGTCCTCGCCGAGGGCCATGGGTCCGGGGAGGTGTCGACCGCGCAGGCCGATGTCATCGGCCGGGCCCTTGATGACCTCCCCGACGACACCCCGGCGGACGTCGTGAGAGATGCGGAGCGGGTGCTGGTCGAGCACGCCGCCGCGTTCACCCCGAGCGAGCTGCGGGTCCTGGGCGGCCGGATCCTCGACGTCGTCGCCCCCGAGGTCGGCGACGAGCAGGAGCGCAAGCGCCTTGAGGACGAGGAACACAAGGCTCGCAAGACGACGTCGCTGACGACGCGGTCGCACGGTGACGGGACCACGACGATCGGGATCCGGGTCCCCGACGCCACCGCGGGCCGGTTGCTGACCTACCTGCACGCCTGGACCAACCCCCGCAAGAGCGACGGCGATCCCGGCAGCGCCAGCGACAGCAGCGCTGACGCGAGCTCCTCGGTCCCGTACTCCACCCGTCTCGGGCATGCGTTCTGTGCGCTGCTGGAGCACCTCGACCCGACGAAGCTCCCCCGCCACGGTGGGACCGCCACCTCGGTGGTCATCACGATGGACTTCGACACCCTCGTCAGCGGGCTCGGGGTCGCGACCACCGACACCGGCCACCGCATCAGCGCCTCCGAAGCCCGGCGCCTGGTCTGCAACGCCGGCCTCATCCCCGCCGTCCTGGGTGGTAAGTCCGAGGTCCTTGACCTGGGCCGGTCGAAGCGGCTCTACGAGAACGGCCCACGGCGGGCGATGGACCTCCGCGACTTGCACTGCCGTGCCGAGGGATGCGACATCCCCGCCGCCTGGTGCGAAGCACACCACCTCATCCCTTGGAGCAAGGGCGGCAGGACCGACCTCGCCGACGGGCTCCTGCTCTGCTCCCATCACCACCACCGGGCCCACGACGACAGCTACCTCCACGACCGACTCCCGAGCGGCGACCTGAGGTTCCATCGCCGCAGATAGGACGCGGACGGATCGACGAGAGGACCCGGGACGTCAGGCGGTCCGTCGCGCCCGCAGCACCTGGTCGGTCGTGTGATGAGCACCCGGCCCCTCGACCTCTCCACGCTCGACCAGCGCGGCCACCTCGACGGTCCAGCCCGCCGCGGTGACGGCGGCCAGCAGGTCCTCGTGCCCGACGTAGTCGTCTGGGTCGAAGCCGTGCTCCAGCGCCCGGGCGCGGTCGACGAAGGCGTGGTGCACCACGAGCAGCGTGCCGCCCGGTGCGACCGACCCCAGCAGCGTCGCGACGACCGATCCGTCGCCGCGCAGCAGCGCCGGGTAGAACACGCTCACCAGGTCGTACGTCGCGTCCGCCGGGAGGTCCTCCAGCCCCAGGTGCTGCCACTCGACCTCCACGCCGAGGGTGTCGGCCGCCCGGCCGGCCCGCTCCAGCGCCCTGCCCGAGACGTCGATCCCGGTGACCCGCCACCCCGCTCGGGCGAGCCACACCGCGTCGGCGCCTTCACCGCAGCCGACGTCCAGGGCCGTGCCCGGCGCCAGGTCGGTGACCTCCCGGACGAGCGCCTCGTTGGGCCGACCGCTCCACATCGGCTCGTCGCCGTACCGCTCGTCCCAGTCGACACCGTGACCGGGCCCGTGCGCGTGTTCGTCCACGCCCGTTAGTTTGGCAGGCATGGAATATCGATACCTCGGACACAGCGGCCTCAAGATCTCTGAGATCACCTACGGCAACTGGCTCACCCACGGCTCGCAGGTGGAGAACGACATCGCGACCCAGTGCGTGCAGGCCGCGCTCGACGCCGGCATCTCGACCTTCGACACCGCGGACGCCTACGCCAACACGGCGGCCGAGTCCGTGCTCGGCGAGGCGCTCAAGGGCGAGCGGCGCGAGTCGCTGGAGATCTTCACCAAGGTCTACTGGCCCACCGGGCCCAAGGGCAAGAACGACACCGGTCTGTCCCGCAAGCACGTCATGGAGTCCATCAACGGCTCCCTGCAGCGGCTCCAGACCGACTACGTCGACCTCTACCAGGCGCACCGCTTCGACACCGAGACGCCGCTCGAGGAGACGATGCAGGCCTTCGCCGACATCGTGCGCCAGGGCAAGGCGCTCTACATCGGCGTCAGCGAGTGGACCGCCGACCAGATCCGGGCGGGCGTGGAGATGAGCCGCGACCTCGGCTTCCAGCTCATCTCGAGCCAGCCGCAGTACTCCATGCTCTGGCGCGTCATCGAGGACGAGGTCGTCCCCGCGTGCGAGGAGCTCGGCGTCTCGCAGATCGTGTGGAGCCCGATCGCGCAGGGCGTGCTGACCGGCAAGTACGTCCCCGGCCAGCCGCTGCCCGAGGGCTCGCGCGCCGCCGACGAGAAGGGCGGCGCCGACATGATCAAGCGGTTCATGAACGACGACGTCCTCACCCGCGTGCAGGCACTCAAGCCCGTCGCCGACGAGGCCGGCCTGACCATGGCCCAGCTCGCCGTCGCCTGGGTGCTCCAGAACGACAATGTCGCCTCCGCCCTCGTCGGCGCCTCGCGTCCCGAGCAGGTCGGCGAGAACGTCAAGGCGGCCGGCGTGAAGCTGGACGCCGACGCGATGGCCGCGATTGACACGGCCCTCGGCGACCTCGTCGAGCGGGACGCGGGCAAGACGATCGAGAACTCCCCGCGCTCGCGCGTGGTCTGAGCGGAGTACGCCGCCGGGTCGGCGTCGGGGTCAGTCCTCGACGCCGACCCCGAGGCGGTAGACGAGGTGTCCGCCCAGCCAGGCACCCGCCCCGGCCACGACCGTCCCGGCGAGCGCCAGTCGGCGGGCCGCACGGCGGTCTCCGCGCCGGTGCCTGATCCAGGCGAACGCGAAGAGGCCGAGCGAGGCATCCATCGTGCCGGCGTGCACGAGCGCGACCCGGGTGTCGGTCCCCGACGTCGTGCCGAGGTCGTGGGCCCCGGTGAGGGCCGTGGGCAGCGCGGCCAGGCAGCCGGTGGCCAGCAGCGTGTCGACCGCCGCGGCGTGCCGCTCGCCGTCGACCAGGTCGAGCAGCACCGCCATCCCCCACGCCCCCAGCGGCAGCTGCGCGGCGACGGGGTGGACGCGGTGGCCGAGCCACGCCCCGCCCAGCAGGGCGTCCGGAACGGGCGGCGCCACGAGCGTGTCGTGGGCGGCGGACCGGGCGAGGTCCGCCGCCGCGTCCAGGACGTCCGCGTCCTCGATGCGACGGGCGACTGTCTCGAGCAGGCTCATGCGTCCTCCGGAGTCCGAGTGGGTCAGCGTGTGTCCGAGTGGGTCCCGCCAGTCGACCACGACCCGGCCCGGATGGACAGGGCCGAAGGGGTGCGACGTGGCCGGCCCCACGCGTCACCAGACGATGTCGTCCTCGGTGGCGACGAGCCGGGCCGCGACCGCCTCGGCACCGGCCGGCTCGGAGACGAGCAGCACGGGGTCGAACACCACGCCGGTGCGCTCGGTGATCGAGGCCACCGGCACCTGGTAGGTCTCGAACTCGCCGAGGTCGATGATCTCCAGCGGGTCGAGGTCCTGGGTGAGCAGGAAGGCCCGCGCGGTGAGGACGCCGTCCTCCTCCCACGTGATGACCTTCCAGAACTCCCGGGGGACGAGGACGCCGCGGTACACGAGGTCGTCGTCGCGCAGCACCGGACCACCGAAGACGCTGATCCGCAGCAGGTCGATGGTGACCGCCTCGTAGAGCGCGTCCTCGAGCCTCCCCCACAGGCCCCAGCGGGCCGCCTGGTTGAACGAGTCCATCTGCGGGGTGATGTTGGTGAAGTAGAACGAGTCGGTGTTGGCCTGCGCTGCCTCGGTCGCGCCGCCCCAGGTGAGGTCGGCTCGACGGGCGAGGTGCCCGCGGTCGAGCCGGTTGTCGGCGTACAGCTCCTCGCCGGTCTGCACGTCGGCCGGCAGCCGCGGGTCCAGCCGGAAGTCGTCGGTGCGCGGGAGGCGGCGCATCGCGGTGCCGTCGACGTTCCACGCCACCCAGCGCGCGAGGCGGCGCGAGGCGCTCATGGTCAGCGAGAAGTGCGTGTACGGCACGACCGGAGTGCCGTCGAGCTCGACCGCGTCGTYGCGCAGGTCGGCGGTCAGCGTGGGGACGGCGACGGGGGTGGCGAGGAAGCCCGTGTCGTAGCCCGTGGGCGTGGCGTCCGGTGTCGTGGCGTCCGGTGTCGTGGCGTCCGGTGTCGTGGCGTCCGGTGTCGTGGCGTCCGGTGTCGTGGCGTCCGGGGTCGTGCCGTCCGGTGTCGTGGTGGACATGTCACGACGGTACGACGTGTGGGGCCCGCCCGTAGCGTGGTGGACGACCCCAGGAGTGATGCCCGATGAAGCCCACCGTGACCCGCACCTTCGCCACCACCGCGCCGCCGGAGGTCGTCTACGACTACCTCTCCGACTTCAGCAACGCCGAGGAGTGGGACCCGGGCACGGTGTCCTGCGAGCGCGTCTCCGGCGACGGCGGCGTGGGCACGGTCTACCGCAACGTCTCCTCCTTCCTGGGCCGCACGAGCGAGATCACCTACACCACCGTGGAGGCCGAGCGCCCCACGCGCATCCACCTCACCGGGACCAACGAGCAGTTCGACGGACACGACGTGCTCGGCATCCGGGCGAGCGGCACCGGCTCGGAGGTGACCTACACCGCGGAGTTCGCGTTCAAGGGCCCGGCACGGTTCGCGGTGCCGGTCGTCGCGGCGTACCTCCCGGTGCTCGCGAAGAAGACCGTCGAGCACCTCCGCACCACCCTGGACGGCCTCGCATGAGCCGGTCGCTGCCCGTGCGGGCACTCGACACCGTGCTGGACCGGACCCTGGTGCTCGGCTACACGACCATCGGGCTGCGGGTGCGCCAGGCGCTGCCGGGCTGGCCGGCCGACCCGGCCCCCGACGCGCTGGCCGGACGCGACGTCCTGGTGACCGGCGCCAGCTCGGGGCTGGGGATCGCCACCGCTGAGGGACTGGCGGGCCTGGGTGCGCGGGTGCACCTGGTGGTGCGCGACGAGGCCAAGGGCGGCCGGGTGCTCGACGAGATCGCCGGCCGTCGGCCCGGTGCGTCGCTGCGGCTGTGGCGCTGCGACGTGGGCGACGTCGACGACGTACGCCGCTTCGCCGGCGAGGTCGCGGCCGAGCTGCCCGCGATCCACGCCATCGTGCACAACGCCGGGGTGATGCCGCCCGAGCGCGCGGAGTCGGCCCAGGGCCACGAGCTCAGCATGGCCGTGCACGTGGTCGGCCCCGTCGTGATGACCGAGGCGCTGCGCCCGCGGCTGGCCGGTGGCCGGGTCGTCCTGGTGAGCAGCGGCGGGATGTACGGACAGGCCCTGCGCGCCGACGACCCGGAGTTCCGTCGCGGGGCCTACTCGCCGACGACGGCGTACGCCCGCTCCAAGCGGATGCAGGTCGAGATGCTGCCCCTGCTCGCCGACCGGTGGTCGCTGGACGGGATCAGCGCCGCGGTGATGCATCCGGGCTGGGCCGACACCCCCGGGGTGCAGGAGTCGCTGCCGCGCTTCCGCTCGATCACCCGGCCGGTGCTGCGCAACGACGCCCAGGGTGCCGACACCAGCGTCTGGCTGGTCGGCACCGAGCCGGCGCCGGCCACCGGCCGCTTCTGGCACGACCGGGTGGAGCGGGCGACCCACCTCCTGCCCACCACGCACACCGACGAGGCCGACCGGGCGCAGGCGTGGGCGTGGCTCCGGCGGGCCGCCGAGCTGTCGGACTGAGGCTAGGGTCGACGCGTGATCCGCCACACCGTCGCCTTCCGCCTCGTCCACCCGTCCGGCTCGCCCGCGGAGCAGGAGTTCCTGGACGCCGGTGCGGCCCTGGCCGCCATCCCCGGCGTGCAGCGCTTCGAGCAGCTGCGTCAGACGGGCAGCAAGAACGACTTCTCGTTCGGCTTCTCGATGGAGTTCGCCGACCAGGCCGCGTACGACGCCTACAACACCCACCCGGTGCACGCGGCGTTCGTCGCGCAGCGCTGGGTGCCCGAGGTCGAGGACTTCCTCGAGCTCGACTACCAGCCGCTGGGGTGAGCCTGCCGCCCGTGTCCCGCGCGTAGGGTCGCCGGCATGGACACCCCCCACGACAGCACGGGCCCGGACAGCGCCGGCAGCGGCTTCGAGGATCCCGACGCGGGTGCGGGCACCAGTCCCGCCTCGTCGTTCCCGGGCGCCGGTGAGCGCGTCGGTGAGGCCGACCGCCAGGACGCCCTCGAGGCCCAGCCCGAGGGCAACGCGACCGTCGGCGACATGGTCGACACCGACGCCGTCGACTCCCGCGCGCACGAGGACGGGCCCGGCTCCGACGAGGTGGCCGACGCCGTCGAGCAGCCGTCCGAGGAGTCCGTCGAGGACGACGACTGACCCTCGGGTCACCCTGCGGGTGGCCCACCCTTGTCCGCGGGGGTGCCACCGGACACAGTGGAGGCATGAGCCACGAGAGCGAAGGTGACTGGGGCGAGACCCAGCTGGACCAGGCCGAGCAGGCCGATGCAGAGATCAACCTGGAGGACCCCAGCGCGGGTGACGACGAGCCGTGGAGCCCGCCGGACCGCCAGCCTCGCGGGGCCGAGTTCATCGAGGGTGACGAGACGATCTCCCAGCGGTTGCGCCAGGAGGACCCCGACGCGGACGCCGGCTACCACGACCCCGACGACATCGACATGGTCGGCGGTGACGACCCGGACGCCGTACCCGCGGACGAGGACGTGGTCGGTGGCGGTGGCGTCATCGACCCGGGCAGCGAGGAGGGGCCCGAGGCGGGCGCCCTTCACCTCGAACCCTGAGTCGCGCCCCTGACCCGTGTGCCGGGCCTATGCTCACCGGCCATGACCTACGTCGCCTGGGTGCTGCTCGCGCTCGCCGGAGCCCTCCACGTCTACATCTTCTGGCTGGAGTCCTTCGCGTGGACCGCGGACAGCACCCGGCGCACGTTCGGGACGACCGCGGAGCAGGCCGAGGTCACCCGGCCGCTGGCCTACAACCAGGGCTTCTACAACCTCTTCCTGGCGATCGGGGCCTTCGTCTCGGTGGGGTTCCTCGCCGCCGACCACGACGACGTCGGGCTGGCCCTGGCCGTGATGTCGGCCGGCTCGATGCTCGCGGCTGCGCTGGTCCTGGTCCTCAGTGACCGCAGCAAGGCGCGGGCCGCGCTGACCCAGGGGCTCTTCCCGGCGCTGGGCCTGCTCGCGCTGCTGGTCTCTCGCTAGGAATACCCCCAAGGGGTATGCGGTTGAGGCGGGTGTCCGCACCCACAGCCTCACCCACAGGAGGGGAGCTCCCATGATCCGCATCCAGAAGGACCTCCAGGCCCTCAGCGCTCTCAGCGCCCTCGCGCCGTACGACGCCTTCCGCCGGGCCGAGGCCCTCTTCGAGCAGCGCGACTACTACACCGCTGCGAAGGTGCTCCAGCACCTCGTCGACACCCACCCCGACGAGCGCGACCTCGGGGGCGCCCGCGAGCTCCTCGCGCGCAGCTACTACCACTCGGCGCAGGCGCGCCGGGCCGCCAAGGTGGCTCGCGACCTGCTCGAGCGGGACCCCGGCAACGCGTACGCCGCCCTGCTGCTGTCCCGCTCGCTGGAGCGCAGCACCGGGCGTGACGAGGCGCGTCGGGCCGAGGCCGTGGCCATGCGCCGGCTGGCCGACGCCATGACCGCGGACGCCGAGCGGCCGGCCGCCTGAGCCGTCCTCACCCGGCGGCGAGCAGCCGGCGCCCGAGCTCGCGCACGGCCTCGCGCACCTCGTCGCCGGCCACCACGCGGAAGGACACGGGCAGCAGCGCCAGCCCCTCGGCGTACGACGCCGGATTGCTGGTGCTGCCCGTGAGCCGGGTGGTCTGCTCGTCGATCTCCTCGAGCCGCCCGAGGCGGCGGGGGAGCCAGGCGATGCGGTCGAGCGGGGCGTCGATGACGACCTCGACGGGGTGGTCCCACCCGACTGCGAGGTGCTCCTCGAGGGCGGCGACCGGGTCCAGGCCGGCCGGCGGGCGGAACCCCGCGTCGAGGACCCGGACGCCCGTGACCCGGTCGATCCGGTAGGCGCGGGTGGCCTCGGAGTGGTGGGACCAGCAGAGCAGGTACCACCGGCCGTGCCGGACCACGATGGCCCACGGGTCGACGACGCTCTCCCACTCGCGACCGGCCTCGGAGCGGTAGCCCAGCGACACCCGGCGGCTCGTCGAGGTCGCCCGGACCAGGGTCGTGATGACGGCGGGGTCGGGGCGGGCGGCGGACCGGTCGGGAACCGCGGCGGCCGTGCGGCGTACGGCCTCGGCCTGGGCGGCCACGGTGTCGGGGAGCGCCGCGATGAGCTTGCCCAGCGCGGAGCCGACCAGGTCGGTCGGGTCGCTGGCCGGGTGGTGCCCGTCGAGCGCGGCCATCACCAGGCCGAGCGCCTCGGCGGCGCTGAACCGCAGCGGGGGCAGCCGCAGGGCACGCGCGACCCGGTAGCCGCCGTACTGCCCGCGGCTGCTGTCGATGTCGATGCCTGCGGAGCGGAGCACCGCCACGTAGCGTCGCGCGGCCCGGTCCGAGACGCCGAGGCGCTCGCCGAGCTCGACGGCGCCGATGCCGGGGCTGGACTGGATCAGGTCGAGCGCGAGCAGTGCCCGCGCCGTGGGGTTGGTGTCGTCCACACCGGCAGGATCGCACGGACAGCGGACGCGATCCGTCCGGAAACGGTCCTACGGTGGACGGCATGACCACGTCGTACACCTCAGGCTGGACCCCGCCGCCGTGGGAGCCCCCCGTCGCCGGCACCGAGACCGAGCACCTGCTGGGTGCGATCAACCGGATGCGGGCGACCTTCCGCTGGAAGGCCGGGCACCTCGACGCGGCCGGGCTCTCGGCCACGCTGGGTCCCTCGGCCCTCACTCTCGGCGGACTCGTGCTGCACCTCGCCATGGTCGAGGACTACATGTTCACCACCAAGCTGCGCGGCGAGGAGCTCGGCGAGCCGTGGCGCTCGCTGGGCCACGACGGGAGCGACGACTGGGACTTCACCGGTGCCGGCGGCTTCGCTCCCGAGGAGCTCTACCGGCTCTACGACGACGCGGTCGAGCGCGCCGACGGGCGGATCGCGGCGGCGCTCGAGGAGGGCGGGCTCGACTTCGAGTGCCACGTCGACGACGGCAACGGCCACCACGCGTCGCTGCGACGGCTGCTCTTCGACCACCTCGAGGAGTACGGCCGGCACACCGGCCACGCCGACCTGCTGCGCGAGTCGGTCGACGGGGTCACCGGCGAGGATCCGCCGGACGACTGGACCCGCTGAAGGCTCGCTACCCCGACGTGCGGTCTCCGGCTCCGACACCGGCGGGCAGCCCGGCCAGCCTCACGCGCCCTGGGCGGCCTGGACCGTGGCGAGCGCGGCGGGCGTCACCGGGTCCACGAGGTCGGCGTACTCCTCGTGCTTGCCCACGAAGCGCTTGACGTAGGGGCACACCGGCACGACGCGCAGCCCGGCCTCGCGGGTGGCGTCGAGGGCGTGGGTGACCAGCTCGACGGCCAGGCCCTGCCCGGCGTACTCGTCGCCGACCTCGGTGTGGAAGAAGATCCGCTGGGCGCCGCTGTCGACGAACTGCGTCAGGCCGGCACGGGTGCCGTCCACGGAGATCTCGAAGCGGTCGCCGGCGAGGGTCACGTCAGTGGTCATGGGACCAGCCTAGGAGCCGCCGGGTCGTGGGACCCGCGCCGCGGATCGTCCACAGCGATGAGACCTGCGAGTCGTGTCCACAGGCCGCGACAGCACCGCCGCCTGTGTCGGTCCACGAGGGCACCGTGGACCCACCGACACGAGTGAGGAGCACGAGATGTGGCCCAGCGGTGAGCAGGCGTCGGGCGGCGTGATGCGGGTGGAGTACGACGCCCTCACGCGCGCCGCCGTCGAGGAGCGGGCGGTGCGCAACGCACTGGTCCGGGTGCAGAAGGAGCGCCGTGGCGCCACCCTGCCGCCGGCCGCACTGGGTCGCATCCTGCCCGGCGAGGAGCTCCTCGCGGCGGTGCGTCGCGCCGACGACGCCGTCCGCCGACGGCTCTGGGACGGGGCCCACCGGTGCCAGGACCTCCACGAGACCCTGCAGGAGTTCAGCGACGACGTGCGGCTCGTCGACGAGGACGTGGCGGGCCGCTTCGAGGCGCAGGTCCGGTCCCTGGGCGGTGATGTCGCATGAGTGGGATCGCAATGAGGTCCACCCGGATGGAGTCGATCGCCCTCCTCGGCAGTCTTCCCGCCGAGGTGCAGACCGTCATGCGACCCCTGGTCCAGCCGCTGCTCGAGCAGTGGGACTCACTCGTCGGTGACCACGAGGTGGTCCGGCAGGCCGCGGAGCGGTGGCGCGGGACGGGCCGCCACCTCCACGACCTCGCCCGCCGCCAGCACYGGACYGTGGCCGACACGGAGGGCCGCTGGGTCGGCCACGCCCAGTGCAGCTGGGTGGGGGCGGGTCGGGAGGTCGCTGTCGACGTCGAGGCGCTGGCCGGGCGGTGCGCCGACATCGGGGCCTGCCTGGACGAGGCGTCGGTGGCCGTGCACGAGACCGAGCTGCTGGTCCGCGCGCTGGTGCACGAGCTCCTCGAGTGGGCGGCCCTCAGCCTGGCGGTGTCGGCCGTGACGGGGCTGGTGACCCTGGGAGCATCGACGCTGGCCGGCGCCGCGACGGCCGCGACCCGGGCTGCCGTGACCGGCTCCCGGATCGCCACCCTGGTGCGACGCCTGGCCGCGGTGCTGCAGCGCATCCGGGCCCGCATCGACGCGCATCGAGCGTGGGTGGAAGGTCTCTCGACCGTCCGGCGCAAGGCCCTGGAGCGCGTCGAGAAGCAGGTGGTCGACACGGTGGTGAAGAAGCCGCTGCGAGGCGCGACCTCGGAGGCCACTGGGATGGACGGGCAGGTCCGCGATCCCCTGGAGGCGCTCGCGGCGGCCCGGTCGCGCGAGCGGCCGTTGCCGGCCACGTGACCTTCCAGCCGCGCGCCGCCCCGCGCGGGCCCACCGGCCCGGGCTCACCCGCCAGGGGCGGACGTGGCAGGGGCTCAGTCGGCGGAAGCGATGTGCACGAGGGCGTCACCGGAGTTCACCAGCGCCTGCTCGGTGCGACCGATGACGACCCCGGTGCGGTTGGCGTGCACCAGACGCAGGGTCTTGCCGAACGCGTCGACCAGGGCGCCGAGCCGCTCGCCGTCGGTGACCTCCTGGCCGAGGGTCGCGTCCAGGTCGAGGATGCCGGTGCGCCGGGCGCGGACCCAGCCGCTGGCCCGGCACTCCACGCTCGCGGAGGGCGGGGCCACGTCGACACCGTCCACCATCCCGAGGGCGGCGAGCACGCGGCGTACGCCGACGACGCCCGCGTCGATCGCGTAGCCGTCCATCCGCAGGCTCTCGCCCGCCTCGTAGAGCAGCACCGTCGCCCCGTGCTCGCGGGCGGCGTGCCGCAGCGAGCCGTCCCGGATCCGGGCGTGCAGCATGACCGGCGCCCCGAAGGCGGCGGCGAGGTCGCGGGTGAAGCCGTCGTCGAGGTCGGCTCGGATCTGCGGCAGGTTGGAGCGGCGGTCCGAGCCGGTGTGCAGGTCCAGCCCGACCGAGCACTTGTCGACGACCTCGGTCATCACCAGGTGGGCGATCCGGCTGGCCAGGGACCCCCGGGCCGATCCCGGGAAGGACCGGTTGAGGTCACGTCGGTCGGGCAGGTAGCGGTCACCGTTCATGAAGCCGAGCACGTTGACCATGGGGAGCGCGACGACGGTGCCGCGCACCTGCTTGGGGTCGAGCCCGGCGAGGACCTGGCGGACGACCTCGACGCCGACGACCTCGTCGCCGTGGATCGCGGCGCTGATCCACATGGTGGGGCCGTCCTCGCGACCGTGCACGACGCGCACCGGCAGGCTCACGTCGGCCCCGGTCACGAGCCGGGTGATCGGCAGCTCGAGGTTGCGGATCGTCCCGGCCCGCACCCGCACCGTGCCGATCGCGAACGACTCGCGGGCCATCAGTCGTCCCCTCGTCGTCGCATGCGCAGACGCTATCCGGTGGAGGTGGTCCAGTCCGGACAGGCCCGAGGAAGACGAGGCCTCCCCCGGGTGTTGGTGCAGGTGACCGTCGTCCCCATCCTCGAGGAGTCCCCATGGCCACCGTCGTCGTGTTCGGAGGCACCGGCTACACCGGCGCGAACGTCGTGCGCGAGGCCGTCGCCCGCGGGTTCGAGGTCGTCGCAGTCAGCCGATCCGAGCCCCGGGACCCCGTGCCGGGGGTGCGCTACGAGGCCGGCCCGGCCGAGGAGGTCGCGCGCCGTGTCGTCCCCGGCGCGGACGCGGTGGTGGCCGCCCTCTCACCGCGCGGCGACATGGCCGGCCGCCTCGTCGAGGTGTACGGCGACCTCGCGCGCCAGGCAGCCGAGGCCGGTGCCCGCTACCTCCAGGTGGGAGGGTTCAGCTCGCTCCGCCCCGCGCCCGAGGCCCCACGCTTCGTCGAGGGCGAGATCGCCGCCGAGTACCTCGACGAGGCGCTGGAGGGCGAGGCCACGCGCGTCATGCTGGTCGAGCAGGCGCCCGCCGACCTGGACTGGGTCTTCGTCAGCCCGGCCGGGGAGTACGGCGCCTGGGTCCCGGGCGAGCGGACCGACGCCTACCGGGTCGGGGGCGAGGTCGCGCTGTTCGACGATGAGGGCAAGTCCCGCGTCTCCGGCGAGGACTTCGCGGCCGCCATCGTCGACGAGATCGAGAAGCCGGCCCACCACCGGGCGCACATCGGCGTCGTCAGCTGACCCGCTGCGCCGGGGCTACACGCCGCGGTTGCGCCGGCGTACGGCGCGCTGCGGACGACCGCCCACGTARGAGCGCCGGGAGTCGACGAGGAACCCCTGGCGCAGCGCCTCACGACCGATCAGCATCCGGAAGCCCATCTCGTCACGACTGCTGAGCGTCACCTCGGCGGTGACGGTCCGGTCGAGCAGGCGCACGTCCATCAGCACGACGTACCGCTCCTCGGAGTGTCCCGACGAGCTTCGCACCGCGCGCCTGTCGTGCACCGGGCACTCGTGCGCGACGGTGTCCTCCTCCGACCGCTGCCAGGGCCGCAGCGAGAACCGCACCCACGGTTGCTCGTCGCGCGAGAACTCCTCGACGTCGAAGGCGTGCACCGACGACGAGCGTGCTCCGGTGTCCAGCTTGGCCTTGATCCACTCCACTCCGGCGTCGGGGAGGGTGACCCACTCGCGCCAGCCGGCGACGATGGTTGGATGGGGAACGGCCACGCCCCCCATCCAATCAGGCCCCCATCCCCGTCAGGCCCCCATCCCAGTCAGGCCCCCATCCCAGTCAGGTGGAAGAGTGAAGCTCGCGATCCTGTCCCGCGCCCCCCGGGCGTACAGCACCCAGCGCCTGCGCACGGCCGCCCTCGACCGCGGCCACGAGGTCAAGGTGCTCAACACCCTGCGCTTCGGCATCGACCTGTCGGGCGACGAGCCGGACCTGCAGTTCCGCGGCAAGCAGCTGTCCGACTACGACGCGGTGCTGCCGCGCATCGGCAACTCGATCACCTACTTCGGCACCGCGGTGGTGCGCCAGTTCGAGCAGATGGACGTCTACACGCCCAACACGGCGTACGGCATCTCGAACTCGCGCGACAAGCTCCGCGCGACCCAGATCCTCTCCAAGCACGGCATCGGGATGCCCGCGACGACCTTCGTCCGCGACCGCGCCGACGTGATCCCGGCCATCGAGCGCGTCGGCGGGGCGCCGGTCGTCATCAAGCTCCTCGAGGGCACCCAGGGCATCGGCGTCATCCTGGCCCCCGACATCAAGGTCGCCGAGGCGATCATCGAGACCCTGCAGAGCACCAAGCAGAACGTCCTCATCCAGCGCTTCGTCAAGGAGAGCAAGGGCCGCGACATCCGCGCGCTCGTCGTGGGCGACCGCGTCGTCGCGGCGATGCGGCGGGTGGCGCAGGGCGACGAGTTCCGCTCCAACGTGCACCGCGGCGGTTCTGTCGAGCCGGTCGAGCTCGACCCGGCCTTCGAGGAGGCGGCGGTCCGCTCCGCGCAGATCATGGGCCTCAAGGTCGCCGGCGTCGACATGCTCGAGGCCAACGACGGCCCCCAGGTGATGGAGGTCAACTCCTCGCCCGGCCTCGAGGGCATCGAGACCGCGACCAAGCTCGACGTGGCCGGCGCGATCATCGACCACATCGCCAACCAGGTGGCCTTCCCGCAGATCGACGTGCGCCAGCGGCTCAGCGTCTCGACCGGGTACGGCGTGGCCGAGCTGCTCGTCCACGGGGACGCCGACATCGTCGGCAAGCCACTGGGGGAGTCGGGCCTGAGCGAGAAGGACATCTCGGTGCTGACCCTGCACCGGGGCACGACCGTGTTCCCCAACCCGAAGGCCGGCCACGTCCTCGAGCCTGAGGACCGGCTGTTGTGCTTCGGCCGGCTCGAGGAGATGCGCTCGATGATCCCCGAGCGTCGCAAGCGCCGGCAGAAGGTCAAGAAGCTCCCCAAGAACCCGATCCACGAGCAGGAGTGAGGACCGGGCTGCCCTCGGGTCAGTAGCCACCCTCGGGCGGGACCATCTCGCCGCGGATGCCGAGCAGGCGTACCGGCCGGTCGTCGTCGAGGGCGAGGTAGAGCTCGTGCCCGGTGCGCGCGAGGACGTCGGGGTCGTACGTCGGCGTGGCCAGCTTGCGCACCTTGGTGAAGGTGAAGAAGGGCTTCACCCGCACCTTGAGGTGGACCCGCATCGCCGCCCGCTCCTCGCGGCGCAGGTCGGCGACCACCTGCTCGGCGAGCACCCGCAGCGCGTCCGGGACCTCGGCCGGGTCGAGGTCGCGCTGGTACGTCGTCTCGTGGCCGTGCGCGCGGGCCACCCACGGGGTGTCGTCGGGCCAGGCGCGACCGCCGCCGCGACCGAGGCGACCCACATGACCGCCGCTGACCGGGCCCAGCTCGGCGACCAGCGCGTCCTCGGGGGCACGCGCCAGCTCGGCGACAGTGTGGATGCCGAGGCCCGCCAGCCGTGCGGAGATCCGGGGACCGACGCCCCACAGCGCGGTCGTCGGGCGCTCGCCCATCACCTCGAGCCAGGTGTCGCGCGTGATTCGGAAGGTGCCCCGGGGCTTGCCGAAGTCGGTCGCGGTCTTGGCCCGGACCAGGGTGTCGCCGATGCCGACCGAGCACCACAGGTCGGACGCGTCCAGGACGGCCCGCTGGACCTCCCGGGCGGTCGCCTCCGGGTCGTCGGTGTGGACTCCGACGAAGGCCTCGTCCCAGCCGAGCACCTCGACGACGGCATCCGGGAGGTGCCTGAGCGTCTGCATCACGCGTTTCGACGCCGCCTCGTAGACCGGCCGGTCGACCGGCAGCAGCACCGCCTCAGGGGACCGGCGCGCCGCGACGCGCAGCGGCATCCCCGACCGCACGCCGTGCTCGCGCGCCTCGTACGACGCCGTGGAGACGACCGCGCGCTCGGTGGGGTCCCCGCGTCCGCCGACGATCACCGGGAGGCCCACCAGCTCGGGTCGCCGCAGCAGCTCCACGGCGACGAGGAACTGGTCCATGTCGACGTGCAGCACCCAGGGCGGCGCGCTCGTGGTCACCGCCCCATCATGGCCAGGTCGGGCGCGGCGGGCGAGGTGGCCGGGTCAGCCCGTCGGACCCTCCCACCACGGGTCGGTGATCTCCCGCAGCTCGGCGAGCAGCGTCCGCAGCTCGGCGAGGCGTTCGGGTCCGAGGTGGCGCGCCCACTCGCGCTCGACCCGGCGCTCGACCGTGCGGGCCTCCCGTTGGACGGCACGGCCCCGCTCGGTGAAGTGGACGAGCCGGGCCCGCGCGTCGGTCGGGTCCGGGCGTCGCCCGACGTAGCCGGCGCGCTCCAGCTGGTCGACGAGGTAGCCCGCCGTCTGCTTGGTGACCTGGCCGGCCGCGGCGAGGTCGGTCGACCGGGTGCCGTGCTCGCCGATGCGGGCGGCGAGACGGGCCTGGGCGAGCGTGAGGTCGTCGTACCCACGCTCGGACAGGTGCTCCATGACCCGTGTCTCCACGTGCCGTTGGGAGATGAACATCAACGCCCCGGTGCCCGGCTCGGCCATCGCGGTCCTCCTTGACAGAAATGGTCAGTCTCTCTGACTATATAGGTGATCGGCGGGGTGGACCGGTGCGGAGGGGTCACATGGAGCGCGACGAGGTCTGGCGGCACACGACGGAGGCCCGGGTGGCCCTGCGCGCGGTGCTCCGCGACCTGTCGCCCGCGGAGTGGGAGCAACCGTCGCTGTGCGCCGGCTGGCGGGTGCGCGACACCGCGGCCCACCTGATCTCCGGACCGCAGATGCGAGCGGCCAACACGCTGCGTGCCATGACCGGCGTGTGGCGCGGCTACAACGGCGCGATCCTCCACGACGGGCAGAGGCGGGGCCGCGCACACGTGGCGGAGATCCTCGCGCAGTACGACGCGTGGGCCGAGGTCCCCAGGGGGCCGCTCACCGTCACCCACGTGGAGCCGCTGATCGACGCGATCGTGCACGGCCAGGACATCGTGCGCCCGCTTGGTCGCACGATCGCGGTGCCCCCCGAGGCGGCGGCCGTCGCCGCCGATCGCGTGTGCGCGCTGGCCCTCCTCTTCGGCACCCGTCGCCTCCTCTCCGGGGTGCGGATGGTCGCCACCGACACCGACTGGGCGCGCGGCTCCGGCCGCGAGGTGCGGGCGCCGATGCTGGACCTGCTGATGATGGGCGCGGGCCGTCCCGGACCGGGGGACGGGGCGCGCTGACGCACCCGCCGTCCTGACACACTGGCGCCGTGATCGATCCRCTCCAGACGGTCCTCATCGTGGCCGCGCTCGTCCTCGCGCTCGTCACGGGTGGCTACGTCGCCCTCGACCGCAGCCCCGACCGGGTGCTCGTCGCGCTGCTCGCCCTCCTCGAGATCGGCCTCGTGGTGCAGGYCGTCGTCGGCATCGCCCAGCTGGTCGGGGGCAGTGGCGATCCCACGATCACCTTCGTCGGCTACCTGCTGGCCGCGCTCGTGGTGCTGCCCATCGGCCTGCTCTGGTCGCTCGGGGAGCGCAGCCGCGGCGCCACCGCGGTGCTGATCGTCGCGCTGCTCACCGTCGCCTTCCTGGTCGTCCGACTGGAGCAGATCCATGCCGCAGCCTGATCCGGGGACCGCGCACCGGCGCTCCACCTCGAGCGGCCTCGGGCGTGCCCTGGTCGCCACGTACGCCGTCTTCGCGCTCGCCGCGACCGCCCGCAGCGCCGTCCAGCTCCTCACCAAGGCCTCCGACGCCCCACTGGCCTACGCCCTCTCGGCGGTGGCCGCGGTGGTCTACGTGCTGGCCACCCTCGGGCTCGCCGAGGTGGGTCCCCGGCCCCGCGCCATGGCGTGGGGGGCCGTCGGCTTCGAGCTCGTCGGTGTCCTCACGGTCGGGACGCTGACCGTCCTGGACCCCGAGCTGTTCCCAGACGCGACGGTCTGGTCGGCGTACGGTCAGGGCTACGGCTACCTGCCGCTGGTGCTGCCGTTCCTCGGCATCGCCTGGCTGCTGCGCACGCGGCCCCGCGGCCGGCCCTGACGGGGGCCCACGGCCCGGCACCCGGTCGCTCTCGACGGGAGGCGCCGAACCAACCCGCGGCCGGGTCAGGCCGAGGGGTCGCCGGTGACGGCGGGGAACTCGGTCATCGCGTGGTCGGCGATCTTCTTCATCATCCAGGCGTCCATGCCGCCGCCGATGAAGCCCCCGATGACCGGGACCCCGCGACCGAAACGGCCGACGGTCCTGACGCCGACGCTGCGCATGAGGTTGAAGCCGACGGCCTTGTTGACCATCATCATGGCCGCCGGCGGCATCCCGCGGGTGGCCAGCGTGGCGAGGCGGCCGCCGCCGGTGCTCATGCCGGCCTTCTTGAGCACGTCGTCGGCCCGGGAGCCGACCAGGGTGAGCAGGACCGCGGACCGGATGCGCTCGTCGGTCAGGTCGTAGCCGCGGAGCTGGGCAATGGCACCCACCATCCGGGTCGCCTGGACGTAGAACTCCAGGACGTTGGCCGGCAGGGCGACGGGCAGGGTGACGAAGCCGCCGACGCCGGTGACGAAGCCGCCGACGCCACCGCCGAGGGTGGCGCCACGGCCGACAGCCTTGAGCGCCTTCTCCGTCGACCCCTCCTTGGCCAGGGCCTTGTCGGCGATCTGGGACGCCGAGCGGACCGGGCCACGGCCGTCGAGGCCGATGTCGAGCAGCATGTCGATGACGCGGTGGATGGGTCCGGCGTCCTTGGAGGGGTCCTGGGCGGCCTCGAGGGCCGAGCGGGTCTCCTCGACCTGCTCACGCTTCGGGGTGAAGAGGTCGAACAGGCCCATCGTTGCTCCTGGTGCGCTCTGGGTGGTGTCGGTGTCTCACATCGATCCGGCCGCGATCCTGTCACGCGGCACCCGGACCCGAATCACCCTCAGGGACGCTGCTGCTGCTCCACGGGTCCGTACGCCGGGGCGGGCTCGTCCTCCAGGGTGGCCGCGACCGACACGGTCAGCCCGCCGAGCAGGAAGCCGGCGATCGCCGCGGCGAGGGTCGAGGTCTGCATCGCGTCCTCCTCAGTGGTCGGGTCAGGGGTGGTCGGGTTCAGTGGTGGTCGGCGTCGTGGAGGTCGTGGGTCAGCGCGTGGCCCCGACCGCGGTCGATCAGCGCCCGGTTGACCGGGAATGCGACGACGAACGCCGCGGCGAGGGCGAGCATCATCGACAGCCAGAAGATCGGGTCCACGAGCCCGGCCGTCATGGCGCCGGGGACCAGCACCATCACGGCGTTGTCGACGACCTCCATGGTCAGGATCGACAGGGTGTCGGCCGCGAGCACGACCTTGAGCGCCGCGCCGAAGGCGATGCCCGACTGCACCAGTGGCAGCGTGGACAGCAGGTAGCCGAAGACGAAGGCCAGCACCACCGACAGTCCGACGGTGACCCCGGCCTCCAGCCCGGCCACGGTGCCGATCATCAGGCCGAGGATCTCGCCGATCGCACACCCGGTGAGGCAGTGCAGGGTCGCGCTCGCGGCCATCGCATTCCGGGTGCCCATGGAGCTGCGGGAGTCCATCAGCGCACCGCCGACCGGAAGCCGCGCAGCCGCAGGCTGTTGGTGACCACGAAGACGCTGGAGAAGGCCATCGCCGCGCCGGCGAGCATGGGGTTGAGCAGCCCCGCCGCGGCGAGGGGGATCGCGGCGATGTTGTAGGCGAACGCCCAGAACAGGTTGCCCTTGATCGTGCCCAGCGTGCGCCGCGACAGCCGGATCGCGTCGGCGGCCACCCGCAGGTCGCCGTGCACGAGCGTGAGGTCGCTGGCCTCGATGGCCACGTCGGTACCGGTACCCATGGCCAGGCCGAGGTCGGCCTGCGCGAGCGCGGCCGCGTCGTTGACGCCGTCGCCGACCATGGCCACGACCCGGCCCTCCTCCTGGAGGCGCGTGACGACGTCGACCTTGTCGGCCGGCAGCACGTCGGCGATGACGTGCTCGATGCCGACCGCGTCGGCGACCGAGCGGGCGGCCGCCTCGTTGTCGCCGGTGAGCAGGTACGGCGTGAGGCCGAGGTCGCGGAGCATCCGCACCGCCTCCGCGGACGTCTCCTTGACCGTGTCGCCGACGACCACGACGCCGCGGGCCCGGCCGTCCCAGCCGACCGCGATCGGCGTACGACCGGACGCCTGGGCGTCCTCGACCGCGCGCTCCAGCCCGGGGGAGAGGTGCTGGCTCCAGTCGGCCAGCAGGCTGGGGCGACCGACGACCACGGCGTGGCCCCCGACGACGCCCTCGACCCCGAGGCCGGCGCGGTTGGTGAAGCCCTCGACCGGCAGCAGGTCGCCGGCCGCGGCGGCCACGGCCCGGGCGATGGGGTGCTCGGAGGCGTCCTCGAGGGAGCCGGCCAGCCGCAGCACCTCGGCGGTGTCCTCGCCCTCGGCGGCCACGACCGTGTGGACGGTCATGGCGCCGGTGGTGACGGTGCCGGTCTTGTCGAGCACGACGGTGTCGACGCGGTGGGTGGACTCGAGGACCTCGGGGCCCTTGATGAGGATGCCGAGCTGGGCGCCGCGGCCGGTGCCGACCATGAGGGCGGTCGGCGTGGCCAGGCCCAGGGCGCACGGGCAGGCGATGATGAGCACGGCCACTGCGGCGGTGAACGCCGCCGAGGCGCCCGCGCCGACGCCGAGCCAGAAGCCCAGCGTGGCGACGGCGAGCCCGATCACGACGGGGACGAAGACCCCCGAGATGCGGTCCGCGAGGCGCTGCACCTGGGCCTTGCCGTTCTGGGCGTCCTCCACCAGGCGCGCCATCTGGGCCAGCTGGGTGTCGGCGCCGACCCGGGTGGCACGCACGACCAGCCGGCCGCCGGCATTGACGGTCGCGCCGACGACCTGGTCGCCGGGTCCCACCTCGACGGGCACGGACTCTCCCGTGAGCATGCTGCGGTCGACCGCGGAGCTGCCCTCGAAGACCTCGCCGTCGGTGGCGACGGACTCGCCCGGTCGGACGACGAAGGTGTCGCCGACGGCGAGCTGCTCGATAGGGATGCGGGTCTCACTTCGCCCACCGGACGCGTCGTCCCGGAGCACGGCCACGTCCTTGGCCCCGAGCTCCATCAGGGCACGGAGGGCCGCCCCCGACCGGCGCTTGGCCCGCGACTCGAGCCACCGCCCGGCCAGGATGAAGGTGGTCACCCCGGCCGCGGCCTCGAGGTAGATGTTGCCCGCTCCGTCGCTCCGCTCGACCGTGAGCTCGAAGGGGTGGGTCATGCCGGGCATGCCGGCCGTGCCGAGGAAGAGCGCGTAGAGCGACCAGCCGAAGGCGGCGAGCACGCCGACCGACACGAGGGTGTCCATGGTGGTCGCGCCGTGGCGCAGGTTGGTCCAGGCGGCCCGGTGGAAGGGCAGCGCGCCCCAGACCACGACCGGTGCGGCGAGGGTGAGCGAGAGCCACTGCCAGTAGTCGAACTGCCACGCCGGCACCATGGCCAGGGCCACGACGGGCACGCTCAGCACCGCGCTGATGACGAGCCGGTCGCGCAACGGGTCCCGGTCGGGCACGTCGTCCCCGGCGGGCGGGGTGCCGGTCGGTGCGGGCAGGGTGGCGGCGTACCCGGCCTGCTCGACGGTGGCGAGCAGGTCATCGGTGCTGACGGTCGTCGGGTAGGTGACCTTCGCCTTCTCGGTCGAGTAGTTGACCGTGGCGGTGACGCCGTCGAGCTTGTTGAGCTTGCGCTCGATGCGGTTGGCGCACGACGCACAGGTCATGCCGGTAATGGCGAGCTCGACGTCGGTGCTCATGACGCCAGCTGGTAGCCGGCTTCCTCGACGGCGGCGCGGACGGCCCGCTGATCGAGGGGCTGGCTGCTGGTGACGGTGACGGCGCCCGAGTCGAGGACGACGTCGACGGACTCCACGCCGGAGATCTCGCTGATCTCCTCGGTGACGCTGCTGACGCAGTGGCCGCACGTCATGCCGGTCACGGTGTAGGTCTCGATGTGCCCGGGGGGCTGGGTCTGACTGGTCATCGGGGTCCTCCTCAGGACTTCACGAGCCGCGCGATGGCCGCGCTGGCTTCCTTGAGCTTGGCCTCCTGCTCGTCGCCGCCCTGCCGGACGGCCTCGACGACGCAGTGCTCCATGTGCTCGTCGAGCAGGGCCAGGGAGAGCGACTGCAGGGCGCGGGTGACCGCGGAGACCTGGGTGAGGATGTCGATGCAGTACTGCTCCTCGTCGACCATCCGGTGCAGTCCACGCACCTGGCCTTCGATGCGCTTGAGGCGCTGCAGGTGCTTGTCCTTGGTGCCGTGTGCGACGTAGCTGTGCTCCATGACGTCGACGGTACCCCTAGGGGGTATGGGTGTGCAAGGGAATGCGCCACCGGTCGGACCGGGCCTCCCCCGTCTTGGTCGTCGTCATGTCACCCACTGGACGTCCGGATGCACGACACTCGGAGGGTGACGTCGCCGCTGCCCGCCCTGCTCGCGGCCGACCGCGCGCCGGCACCTCGCACGCTGGTCGACATCCTGCGCGGGACGGCGGGCCGGTTCCCCGAGGCGCCGGCGGTCGACAGCGGTGTCGCGGTGCTCACCTACGCCGACCTGGTCGAGGCGGCGGAGACGGTCGCCGAGGAGCTCGCGGCGCTCGGCGTACGCCGCGGCGACAAGGTCGGGATCCGCATCAAGTCCGGCACCACGGACCTCTACGTGGCCATCCTGGGCATCCTCTGTGCCGGCGCCGCCTACGTGCCCGTGGACGCCGACGACCCCGACGAGCGGGCGCGGGTGGTCTTCGCCGAGTCGGGGGCCGCAGCGGTGGTCGGCAACGACCTGGTGATCGCACCGCGCGGGGACCGTCGGGGGGACCTGGACGACGTCCCCGCGGTCCCCACCCCCGACGACGACGCGTGGGTCATCTTCACCTCCGGCTCGACCGGCGCCCCCAAGGGCGTCGCCGTCACCCACCGCAACGCGGCTGCCTTCGTCGACGCCGAGGCCCGCCTCTTCCTCCAGGAGCGGCCGATCGGTCCCGGCGACCGCGTCATGGCGGGGCTGAGCGTCGCGTTCGACGCCAGCTGCGAGGAGATGTGGCTGGCCTGGGCGTACGGCGCGTGCCTGGTGCCCGCGCCGCGGTCGCTGGTGCGCAGCGGTGTCGACGTGGGTCCGTGGTTGGTGGCCAACGACGTCAGCGTCGTCTCCACGGTGCCGACCCTGGTCGCGCTGTGGCCCGCGAGCTCCCTGGACCGGGTGCGGCTGCTGATCATGGGCGGCGAGGCGTGCCCGCCCGAGCTGGCGGCCCGGCTGCAGCGCGAGGGGCGCGAGGTCTGGAACACCTACGGCCCCACCGAGGCGACCGTGGTCGCGTGCGGCGCCCTGCTCGACGGCTCGGACCCGGTCCGGATCGGGCTGCCGCTCGACGGCTGGGACCTGGCGGTGGTCGACGCCGAGGGCGTCCCGGTCGCCGAGGGCGAGTCGGGGGAGCTGATCATCGGCGGGGTCGGCCTGGCGCGCTACCTCGACTCCGCCAAGGACGCCGAGAAGTACGCCCCGATGCCCGGTCTCGGGTGGGACCGCGCCTACCGCTCCGGTGACGTGGTGCGCAACGACCCCGCCGGCCTGGTCTTCGCCGGCCGGGCCGACGACCAGGTCAAGCTCGGCGGGCGGCGCATCGAGCTCGGCGAGATCGACGAGCAGCTGCTCCGGCTCCCCGGCGTCAACGGCGCCGCGGCCGCGGTCCGGTCGACCAGGTCCGGCAACCGGCTGCTGGTCGGCTACCTCGCGGTGGACCCGTCGTACGACGGGGCGACGGCCCTCGAGCTGCTCCGCCGTCGCCTGCCCGCCGCGCTGGTCCCTCGCCTCGCCGTGCTCGACACCCTGCCGACCCGGACGTCGGGCAAGGTCGACCGGGACGCCCTGCCGTGGCCGCTGCCCGCGTCCACGACCGCGTCGTCGACGCCGGCCGGCCTCGACGAGACCCAGGCCTGGATCGCGGAGATCTGGGCCGACGTGCTCGGTGCCGAGGTCACGGGTCCGGGCGACGACTTCTTCGACTTCGGGGGCGGGTCGCTGACCGCGGCGCAGGTGGTCAGCCGGATCCGCGAGCGCTACCCCGAGACCGTGGTGGGTGACGTCTACGCGCACCCCAGCGTCGCGGGCCTCGCCGACGTGCTTGCCTCCTTCACGAGCACCTCGACGGCGACCAAGCGCGAGGTCCGTCCGCTGCCGCCCAAGAGCCAGGGCGGCCAGCTGGTCGCGCTGCTCCCGCTGCGGGCGCTGGCCGGGATGCGCTGGCTGAGCTGGCTGGTGCTGGCCTCCACGGTGGGCCACCGGGTGCTGGACGTCGCCTGGCTGCCGTCGTACCCGTTGTGGGTGCTGGTCCTCACGACGTGGTTCTTCCTCGTGCCACCCGGGCGGATGACCCTCGCCGGGCTGCTGGCGCGCGTCGTGCTGCGGCCGGTGACGCCGGGCGCGCACCCCCGCGGCGGCAAGACGCACCTGCGGATCTGGCTGGCCGAGCGGATCCAGGACGAGCTGGCGGCCACCTCGCTCGGCGGGGCACCGTGGTTCCCCTACTACGCCCGGCTGCTCGGCAACGACATCGGAACGGGGGTCGACCTGCACACCATCCCGCCGGTGACCGGGATGCTCACGGTCGGTCGGGGGGCGGCGGTCGAGCCCGAGGTCGACCTCGCCGGCCACTGGATCGACGGCGACGTCCTGCACGTCGGAGAGATCCGGATCGGCGCCCGCGCCAGGATCGGCGCCCGGTGCACGCTCAGCCCCGGAGCGGTCGTGGGCAAGGACGCCGAGGTCGCGCCCGGGTCACTGGTCGAGGGGGAGGTGCCGACCGGAGAGTTCTGGTCCGGCTCGCCCGCCGAGGTGCGCGCCCCGGAGGCGCGCGGTCCGTGGGCGACCTCGTCGGCGCCGCGCGAGTCGGCCTGGCTCGGTCTGTACGGCCTGATGGCCTTCGTGGTCGCCGCGCTGCCCGGGATCTCGGGGGCGGTCGGCGGGCTGGTGCTGGTGTGGGCCGCCCGGGACGCCGACTCCCTGGGCGAGGCCGTGCGGTCCGCCCTGCCGTGGGTGCCGGTGGCGGGCTTCGTGGGCTACGCCGTGCTGATCTTCCTGGTGTGGGCGATCGTGCGCCTGCTCGCCCTCGGCATGGAGGCCGGCGCAYACCCCGTCCGCTCCGGCACCGGGGTGCGGATCTGGAGCACCCTGCGCCTCCTCGACGAGGCGCGCACGTGGCTGTTCCCCCTCTACGCCAGCGCCCTGACCCCGATCTGGCTGCGCCTGCTCGGTGCCCGGGTCGGCACGGGCGTCGAGGCGTCCACGGTGCTGCTGATCCCCAAGTTCACCACCGTGGGCGACCACGCCTTCCTCGCCGACGACACCCTCATCGGCTGCTACGAGCTCGGCGGCGGATGGATCCGGGTGGGGAACGTCAAGGTCGGCAAGCGCGCCTTCGTCGGCAACTCCGGGATGCTCGCCCCCGGCCGCAAGGTCCCCAAGGAGTCCCTGGTCGCGGTGCTGTCCGCGGCCCCCGACCGGCGGGCCGGCGCCAAGCGCGGCTCGTCGTGGGTAGGCAGCCCGCCGACCCGGCTCCGGCGTACGGCGGGGGAGGCGGACGACCGTCGTACCTACGACCCCTCGACCCGCCTCCACGTCTACCGCGGCCTGGTCGAGACCTGCCGGATGGTGCCGATGCTGCTGCTCGTGCTGCTCCAGCTCGGGGTCGGGGTGACCCTCCTGGCCCTGCTCGACCGGCACCCGTTGCTGGCCGTGCTGCTGGCGGGCCCGGTGCTCGCGGTCGCCGGCATCCTCGCCGCGGCCGTCACCGTCGGTGCCAAGCTGGTGCTGGTGGGGCGCCACCGCACCGGGGAGCACCCGCTGTGGTCGTCCTTCGTCTGGCGCAACGAGCTCGCGGACACCTTCACCGAGGTCCTGGCCGCTCCGTGGTTCGCGGCCCCGGTCCAGGGCACCTACGCCCTCAACGTCTGGCTGCGGATGCTCGGCGCGCGCATCGGTCGCGGCGTGTGGTGCGACACCTACTGGCTGCCCGAGACCGACCTGGTCACCCTCGAGGACGGCGCCACGGTCAACCGGGGCTGTGTCGTGCAGACGCACCTGTTCCACGACCGGGTGCTGAGCATGGACCGGGTGACGCTCGAGGCGGGAGCGACCCTGGGCCCGAACAGCGTTATCCTTCCCGCCGCGACGATCGGTCGGCACGCCTCCGTGGGGCCGGTCTCGCTCGTGATGCGCGGGGAGGGTGTGCCTCCTCGTACCTGCTGGATCGGGAACCCGATCGGCCCTTGGGAGGCACCCGCATGACCGACCCCTACGTCCCGGGCCACGGCGACGCGTCGTACGACGTGCGCCACTACTCGCTCGGGCTCTCCTACAAGCTGGCCGGCAACCGCCTCGACGGCGACGCGGTGCTCTCGTGCACCGCCACCGAGGACACCTCGTCGGTGGCGGTCGACCTCGCGGGCCTGCGGGTGGGCAAGTTGCTGCTGGACGGCAGGCCGGTCCGGTTCTCCCACCGCGGCTCGCGGATCACCGTCACGGCGCCGCTGGAGGCGGGCCAGCAGTTCGAGCTCCGGATCACGTACGCCGGCTCGCCGGGGACGATCTCCAGCCCGGGCCAGGACGACGCGGGCTGGGAGGAGCTGACGGACGGCGCGATCGTCGCCGCGCAGCCCCACGGCGCCCCCACGTGGTTCCCGTGCAACGACCGACCGACGGCCAAGGCCACCTTCGCGGCGACGCTGGCCGCGCCCTCGGAGTACTACGTCGCGATGTCCGGGAAGCTGACCGGGAAGCGGCGACGGGGCTCGACCGTCGAGTGGACCTACGAGATGGACCAGCCGATGGCGCCGTACCTCGCGACCGCCCAGATCGGCCGGTACGAGGCGCGCGACCTCGGCGACGGGGTCACGGTGGTGTGCCCGCCGGACCTCCGCGGCGAGGGGTACGACGCGTCGTTCGGCCAGCAGCCGGCGATGATGCGCTTCTTCGAGAGCCGGTTCGGTGTCTACCCGTTCGCCGGCTACACCGTCGTGGTGACCGACGACGCGCTGGAGATCCCGCTCGAGTCGCAGTCGCTGTCGACCTTCGGGCGCAACTTCGCCACCGACACCTGGGACGACGTCCGGCTGGTGGCCCACGAGCTCGCCCACCAGTGGTTCGGCAACGCCGTGACCCTGCGTGAGTGGAAGGACATCTGGCTGCACGAGGGCTTCGCCTGCTACGCCGAGTGGCTCTGGTCGGAGGAGTCGGGCCGCGACTCCTGCGACGACCGCGCCCGTCACCACCTCGGCAGGCTGGCCGGCGAGCCCGAGGACCTGCTGCTCGCCGACCCGGGCCGGGACCTGATGTTCGACGACCGGGTCTACAAGCGCGGTGCCCTCACCCTGCACGCGCTGCGGCTGACGATCGGCGACCACGACTTCTTCGACGTCCTGGAGCAGTGGGTCGAGGACAACGCCGGCGGCAACGCCACCACCGAGGACTTCCAGAGGCTCGCCGAGACGGTCAGCGGCGACGACCTGGGCGAGCTGTTCGACGCGTGGCTGCGGCAGACGGACCTGCCCGACCTGCCGGACTGAGCGCCGCCACGAACCCGGGCGGGGCCGCCAGGTCAACCCAGTCCGCCTCGGCGAGCACGACCAGGGTCATCGGTACGGCGAGCCCGGTGCCGCGGGCCTTGAGGACGGCCTCCTTGCGCGCCCAGCTGCGGGCCTGCGCCTCGGCGGAGTCGGCCCGCTCGCCGGGGGCCAGCACCAGGGCGGGGTCCCACCCGCGGGCCACGTCGCCGACGTGCTCGACGTCCACCCCCACCGGGCGGTCGGCCAGCGCCGTGAGGACGTGCGGTCCGGACCGGGCCACCGAGACCTCGAACGGCCGGGCGGTCCTCCCGCCGGGCACCGCGACCCAGGGACGGCCGTGGGTCGCGCTGCCGCACTGCGGACACAGGCGTCCGACCTCGATCGCCATGGCCGGGTCGCCGCCCGTCGCGGCGCGCGTGTGGTCGGCGAGCGCCTCGTCGTTGGTGCGTCCGCGGTGCCACCGCACCTCGACGGCTGCGGTGCCGACCCCGTCCATGCCGCCCAGCATGGCAGCGGAATAGGTGGCGGGGTGGAGTCGTTAAGGTAGTACAATCTTMAACCACACCGGTTGGAGCACCAGCTCAGGAGGCATCATGCAGTTCGGCATCTTCAGCGTCGGCGACGTGACCACCGACCCCACGACGGGACGCACCCCGAGCGAGGCCGAGCGCATCGAGTCGATGACGCGCACCGCGCTCAAGGCCGAGGAGGTCGGGCTCGACGTCTTCGCCACCGGCGAGCACCACAACCCGCCCTTCGTGCCGAGCAGCCCCACGACACACCTGGGCTTCATCGCCGCCAAGACCGAGAAGCTGCTGCTCTCCACGTCCACGACGCTGATCACGACCAACGACCCGGTCAAGATCGCCGAGGACTACTCGATGCTCCAGCACCTCTCCGGTGGCCGCATCGACCTGATGATGGGCCGCGGCAACACCGGCCCGGTCTACCCGTGGTTCGGCAAGGACATCCGCGACGGCATCAAGCTCGCCATCGAGAACTACCACCTGCTGCGGACCCTCTGGCGCGAGCCGGTCGTCAACTGGCAGGGCGAGTTCCGCACCCCGCTGCAGGGCTACACCAGCACCCCGGCGCCGCTGGACGGCACGCCGCCCTTCGTGTGGCACGGCTCGATCCGCAGCACCGAGATCGCCGAGCAGGCGGCCTACTACGGCGACGGGTTCTTCCACAACCACATCTTCTGGAACAAGGAGCACACCGAGCAGATGGTGCGCCTGTACCGCCAGCGCTTCGAGCACTACGGCCACGGCAGCGCGGACCAGGCGATCGTCGGGCTCGGCGGCCAGGTCTTCATGGGCACCACCGAGGCGGAGGCCAAGCGCCAGTTCCGGCCCTACTTCGACAACGCCCCCGTCTACGGCCACGGCCCCTCGCTGGAGGACTTCTCCACGATGACCCCGCTGACCGTCGGCACCCCCGAGCAGGTCATCGAGCGCACCCTCGGCTTCGCCGACTACGCCGGTGACTACCAGCGCCAGCTGTTCCTCGTCGACCACGCCGGCCTGCCGACCGAGCTCGTGCTCGAGCAGCTCGAGATCCTCGGCACCGAGGTCGTCCCGGTCCTGCGGGCCGAGTTCGACCGCCGCCGCCCGGCCCACGTGCCGAGCGACCCGCCCACCCACACCTCCCTCGTCGCCGCCGGGCCCGACGCCCCGCACCACCTCGTCGAGCCCGCCCGCGCGACCCTCGTCCAAGGAGCCTCCGCATGACCCGCACCGTCGTCGTCGTCACCGCCGGCCTCAGCGTCCCCTCCTCCACCCGGCTCCTGGCCGACCAGCTCGCCGACGCCGTCGCCGCCCAGGTGGGCGCGCGCGGCGAGGCCGCCCGCTTCGAGCACGTCGAGCTGCGTGAGCTGGCCGGCGAGCTGGCGGCGTACATGACCAGCGGCGGCCTCCCGACCGCCCGCCTCAGCGAGGTCCGCGACCTGGTGTCGTCGGCCGACGCGATGATCGCGGTGACGCCGGTGTTCACGGCGTCGTACAGCGGGCTCTTCAAGATGTTCTTCGACGCCCTGGACCCCGACGCGCTCACCGGGATGCCGGTGCTGATCGCCGCGACCGCCGGCACCGCGCGGCACTCGCTGGTCCTCGACCATGCGATGCGTCCGATGTTCGCCTACCTGCGGGCCGTGGTCGTGCCGACGGGCGTCTTCGCCGCCACCGAGGACTTCGGCGGCACCACCGACCTCTCGGCGCGGATCACCCGCGCCGCGGGGGAGCTGGCCGGGCTCGTCGTGGCCACGGACCACGTCGCCGGTTTCGGACCGGACGCGGGCGAGCGGCGTACGCCGTCCGCACGACGTACGTCGGGCACCTCGGTCGGCCCGGTGACCGAGTTCGCGGACCTGCTCCGCGGGCACGCCGGCTGATCGCTCCGACGCTCGGTGACGGGACGCACCACCCCTAGGGACCCCGGACGGTTGTCCGGGCCGGTGCGGCGAGACATGGTCGACGGATGAGCGACGACAAGAGGATCACCGTGGAACGCACCATCCAGGCTCCGACCTCCGCCGTCTTCGACGTGCTGAGCAACCCGGAGCGGCACGCCCAGATCGACGGCTCCGGCTTCGTCAAGGGCGACGTGGGTTCCAACCGCATCCAGCAGGTCGGCGACGTGTTCACCATGGACATGACCGGCGACCACATGGGCGGTGACTACCAGACCGACAACACCGTGACCGGCTACTCGCCCAACCAGCTGCTCGCGTGGCAGACCGCCCCCGCCGGCCAGGAGCCCCCCGGCTGGCAGTGGGTCTGGGAGCTCGAGGCCGAGGGTTCCGAGGCGACGAAGGTCCGGCACACCTACGACTGGAGCAACGTCACCGACCAGGAGCTGCTGAGCAAGATCAGCTTCCCGCTGGTGTCCCAGTCCGACCTGGAGACCGCCCTCACGAACCTCGACCAGGCGGTCACGGGCTCGTAGGTTGGTGGGTGTCCACGACACCGTCCACCCACCAGGGGGCTCACCATGGCCAGTCAGCTGAATCCGTACGTCAACGTCCTCGACGGCAAGGCCCGAGAGGCCCTGGAGTTCTACCGGTCGGTGCTCGGCGGCGACCTCACCGTCATGACCTTCGGTGACATGGGCACCGAGGGGCCGCTGGCCACGCAGGTCATGCACGGCCAGCTCGAGACCCCCGCCGGCTACACGCTGATGGTCGCCGACGCGCCGCCGGAGATGGTGCAGGTCACGATGGGGAACAACATCTCCATCAGCCTCTCCGGTGGCAACGAGGACGCCGACGCGCTACGCGGCTGGTTCGCCGGGCTCGCCGAGGGTGGCCAGGTGCCGCAGCCGCTCGAGCCCGCCCCCTGGGGCGACGAGTTCGGCATGCTCGTCGACAAGTTCGGGATCAACTGGCTCGTCAACATCGCCGCCCAGTCCCAGGGCTGACAGCTCGAGCTTCCCGGCATCTACTCCCGGACCCGGCCGGTCTCGTACCCCCACATCGCGACCTCCACCCGGTTGCGGGCGCCGAGCTTGGCCATGAGGCTGCCGATGTGGGTCTTCACCGTGCTGAGGCTGATGTGGAGCTCGGCGGCGATCTCTGCGTTGGTGCGCCCCCGCGCGATGGTGAGCAGCACCTGCTCCTCGCGCTCGGTGAGCGGGTCGAGGGGCTGGGCGGGAGGAGCTGACCGCCCCGTGCCCGCGAACGTCGACAGCAGCCGGCGGGTGATGCTGGGCGAGATGAGCGAGTCGCCTCGGGTGGCCGCCCGGATCGCCTCGCCGAGCAGCTCGGGTCCGGCGTCCTTCAGCAGGAACCCGGTGGCGCCGGCCGACAGCGCACCGTGCACGTACTCGTCGAGGTCGAAGGTGGTGATCACGACGACCGCGACCGGGTCCTCGACGCCCGGTCCGGCCAGCAGACGGGTCGCCTCGACGCCGTCGAGGACGGGCATCCGGATGTCCATCAGGCACACGTCGGGACGGAGCTCGCGGGCCAGCCGCACCGCCTCCTGCCCGTCGCGCGCCTCCCCCACGACCTCGATGCCGTCCAGGGTGCCGAGGATCAGTCGCAGTCCGGTGCGCACGAGATCCTGGTCGTCGGCGACCAGCACCCGGATGCTCACGCCGACACCTGCCGCGGCAGTGTCGCGCTGACGGCCCAGCCGCGACCGGGGCAGGGACCTGCCCGGCACGCGCCACCCAGGAGCAGCGCGCGTTCCACCATCCCGGTGAGCCCGAACCCCGCGTCGGGAGCGGGGTCGGCCGTGCCCGGATCRCCGTCGTCGCGGACGACGAGGCTGACCGTCGACTCCTCTCCGGCGACGCGCACGTCGACCAGGGTGGCGTTCCGGGCATGCCGCAGGGCATTGGTGACCGCCTCCTGGGCGATCCGGAAGACAGCGGCGTCGATCGCCGCCGGGAGGGCGGCGAGGTCACCCGAGACCCTGACCWCCACGCGCGGCCCGGCGGGCGAGGAGCCGGACAGCCGCTCGAGGTCGGCGATGCCGGGCTGCGGGGCGTAGTCGACGGGCGCCTCGTTGCGCAGCACGCGGACCATCGCCCGCATCTCCGCGAGCGTGCGCGATGCCGCCACCTCGATCACCTCCAGCGCCTCGAGCGGCGCCGAGGGGTCGGACGCTGCGAGAGCGCGCCCTGCCTGGGCCTGGACGGCGATGGCAGAGACGTGGTGGGCCACGGTGTCGTGCAGCTCGCGCGCCAGCAGGACCCGCTCCTCCGACTTCACCTGCTCCAGTCTTCGCTCCCGGGCGCCCTCCTGGGAACGCACCGCCCAGCCCAGGGCGAAGGCGGACAACAGGACAGCGGCCCCGCCGATCGCGTCGGCCCCCCCGGTCCAGCTGACGACGAACGCCATGGTGGCCGGGACCAGGATGATCACCAGACCCGCCACCGCCTCTCGCCCGGAACCCCACCGGAAGAGCGAGTAGGGCAGCAGCAGGACGTAGAGCGACGTGTACACGTCGAGCGCCGGTGCGTCGGAGGCGACCAGGACGATGTCCACGACCGCGGTCACGCCGAAGACGGTCGCGACCACCGCGAGCGGGTGGGTACGCCGCCACAGCAGCAGCGGCGCCAGTCCGACCGTCATCACCACCGACAGCCCCGGCAGCGGCATGTTCTCGCGCAGGAGGCCCTCCAGCACGCCGGAGAGCGTCACGACCGCCAGCAGCGCCCAGTCCCGCCATACCCGAACCGGTGGAGCCGAGGGCCGGGGTTCCTCCAGGAGGGACCGCAGTGGATTGCTCACCCCCTCAGCGTAGGGATGGAGCGCCGCCGGGGGACCGGCCGAAAGGCTGACCCGGCCCTCGGCCGAAGGCACGACCGGCTCGGCGCCTCACGGCCGATGACCGGCTACCCCGCCCGCCGTCACGGTGGAGCCCATGATCACAGTTGACTCCCTGACCCGGAGGTACGCCGGCTTCACCGCCGTCGACAGCGTCTCCTTCACCGCCCGGCCCGGCCGCGTGACCGGTTTCCTCGGTCCGAACGGCGCCGGCAAGTCCACCACGATGCGCGTGATGGTCGGTCTGACCGTCCCGACATCCGGCTCCGCGACCATCAACGGAGCACGGTTCGCCGACCTCCCCAACCCCGGCCTCGAGGTGGGCGTCCTGCTGGACGCCTCCGCGCAGCACGCCGGTCGCACYGGCCGCGAGATCCTCGCGGTCGCAGCGGCCACGATGGGCCTGCCCGGCTCTCGAGTCGACGAGATGCTCGAGCTGGTGAGCCTGACACCCGCCGAGGCCAAGCGCCGGGTGCGCCACTACTCGCTCGGCATGCGCCAGCGGCTCGGCATCGCCACGGCACTCCTCGGGGATCCCCAGGTGCTGATCCTGGACGAGCCCGCCAACGGCCTCGACCCCGCCGGGATCCGGTGGATGCGCGACCTGCTGACGGGCTTCGCCGGCCGGGGCGGCACGGTGCTGCTGTCCTCACACCTGCTCCACGAGATCGAGGTCATCGCCGATGACCTGGTCGTCATCGGCAACGGCAGGATCGTCGCGTCCGGCACCAAGGAAGAGCTCCTCGCCGCGGCCGGGACGCTCGTCCGCTCGACGTCGCCGTCCGACCTCACTCACGCGCTCGAGCAGGCCGGGATCCCCAGCACGCTCGCCGGGGACGGCTCGGTCCGCACCGATGCCGACCCCGCCAGGGTCGGGGCCGTGGCCCTGACCGCCGGGATCGCCCTCACCGAGCTCCGCTCCGCCGAGGGCGCCGGGCTGGAAGACATGTTCCTGTCGCTCACTGCCGACACCCAACGCGAAGGAGTTGCGGCATGACCGCCACGATCGGCCCACCGGCCACCACCACGGAGGCCGCACCGGTCCGCCGTGCCGCCCGCCCCATCCCGACCACTCGGCTGGTCACGGTCGAGCTGCGCAAGATGTTCGACACCCGCTCGGGATTCTGGATGCTCGTCAGCATCGGCGTCCTGTCGGTCATCGCGACCGGGGCGGTCATCATCTTCGCTCCCGACAGCGACGTCACCTACGAGAGCTTCGCGAGGGCGATCGGCCTCCCGATGTCGGTGATCCTGCCGATGATCGCGATCCTGGCCGTCACGGGTGAGTGGAGCCAGCGCAGCGGACTCACGACGTTCACGCTCGTGCCGAGCCGCGGACGAGTGATCGGCGCCAAGGCCATCGCGGCCGCCCTGGTCGGCCTCGGCTCGATGGCCGTCGTCTTCGCGGTGGGCGCCGTCGGCAACGTGGCCGGCTCCGCGCTCGCCGGCGTCGACACCGTCTGGAACGTGTCGCTGTCCTCCGCACCCCAGATCGTGCTCGGCAACCTGGTCGGCATGGCGATCGGCTTCACGCTCGGCGTGGTGCTGAGGGCCTCGGCCGCGGCGATCGTCGCGTACTTCGTGGTCTCATTCGTGCTGCCCGGCGTCCTCGGGCTGCTCGCGTTGCTGCGGGAGTGGTTCCTGGACCTGCAGCCGTGGATCGACTGGAACTACACGCAGGTGGAGCTCTTCGACGGCGCCACGAACACCGGTGAGGAGTGGGCGATGCTCGCCTCGACCACGATGATCTGGATCGTCTTCCCCCTCGCCGTCGGGCTGCTGTTCCTGCGGCGCTCCGAGGTCAAGTAGTCGCGCACACTTGCGGCGGCATCCGGAACTCGTGCGTTCCGGATAACGCCGTTTCGTGGTGGGTTGGCGCAGCGTGCGAAGCGGTCACCCTGCGGGTGCCAAGGTCCCCAGATCGGGTATGTCTGAGCGACGTCACTGCCGCATGGCGTACAGGTCTGGTGAATCACTCTCGTCGCGTCGACTCGGGATCTCTCGACAGCCTCGTTGTCGGCTGGGGGTAGGGCAGTTCGCCCAGATTGACGTACAAGCAGTCGCTTGGTTCGAGTCGTCTGTCCCCACGCAGTAGCGGCCGACGCGTTGCGGGAGTCAGGCGCCAGACACGCCACCATCCGATTCAGAGGCGAACTCAAACGCGGATGTTAACCTCGCGACCCGTTACCAGCACAAGGAGATTTAGTGTCTAGCGACTCCGGGCAAGTCTGTTTCGTCATCTCGCCGATCGGCGCCGACGACTCTCCTGAGCGCAAGAAGGCTGATCAATTGTTGCGCTATATCGTTAAGCCCGCGCTTGAGGCCAGAGGGTACGTGGTTAAGCGAGCGGACGATATCCACGATCCTGGCACGATTTCAAAGCAAATTATAGAATTGCTGATTTCCGCGCCCATGGTCGTTGCCGACATGACGGGACATAACCCTAACGTGTTCTATGAACTCGCGGTACGCCACGCGGCGAAGTTGCCGGTCGTCCACATGATCGAGAAGGGTCAGACGATTCCTTTCGATGTAGCCCCGCAACGAGCGATCTTCTACGAACTTGCGCTCGACGGCGCGGAGGAGGCAAAGAAATCGCTGGGTGCCATGCTTCAAGCGATCTCGGAATCGAACGAGGAACCAGATTCCCCGTTGAGCAACGCTCTCGATCGCATAGCCCTCGGCAACACCGGAGAAGCAGGTCAAAGAGAGGCGGCCCTTCTCGAGATCGTCCAGGACATTCACTTACGTATGGTGAACCTTGATTCGCGCTTTGCTGCCGATGCCCCAGAACATTTGCATGCGAGTGAAAGTCAGGATGTTCTTGACTACTACTCTTACATGATCGACGTATTCAGGCAGCTCTTGAGCGATGAAGAACAAATGCGTCGCAACGCGCCTGTTGTGGCGAAAGCCATGGAGACGCTGTTCGAGTTGGTTAGTCGTCTCCGTCAAGGAGAGGTGGTCACGGGTAAGGATTTCAGCAAGTTGCGCCACCCTTCGCGTGCGCACCAAGCAGGAAGGCTGGTAGAGCTTCTTGAAGCGCAGTTGGGTCCAGAACCGGTGCGGTCGCTAACCAATTCAAGCTTCACGCAGGTTTCGGGCTGAAAGCGCCTTCGCATGCAGGACTAAATCGACGTCTTTGACTCCGGCTTGAACGTGCGGCATGTAACCGCGGTGCCCGAACTTCCATCGTGCGGCGTCTGCGTTCCCGGGAACCCAATTCTTGCTGCGATCACTCGGCGGCCACATAGGATTGGAAGATCGAGGCCCAGGTCTAGTCACGAGGGTGACCCATTCCGCCGCGATGGATCGATGAGTGCGAACTGGTCGAGGCCAAGTCGGCGTAAGCGCCGAAGAGCGCAAAGACAGCCCTCTAGAAGGTCACCCGCGCTGGTCGTTCGGATGCTGGGGTTGCTTAGTTGTGGTGATCGTAGGTGTGCCCACTCTTGCGGTCGTGGTTATGGACTGCGGATACACGGTGATACCGGTCCGCCTCAGCACCCCGGTACTCGTTGCGACGCCACACCCGTCCCGCCGTGTCGCGGAACCTCAGCGCCACCCGGAAGTCCGCGAGTGTCCCCTCCCCGTCGTGCATCCCCTGCGGCCAGTCGTGCAGCTGCGTCCCTGGTGGAAGCAGCCCCGCCTTCTCCGTCTCTACGCCGGACGGCCCGACGAACTCCAGCTCGACGTCGTAGACCGGCAGGCTGGACCCATTGGTCAACCGCACCGAGAGGGGCCCGAAGTCCTCCACGTCTTCTGGCCACGCCGCCACCAGATCGGCCTGTTCGGCTCGCTCCGCGGCTTCTCGTAGCTCAGCGTCGCGCTTGTCGCGAGCCTGGTCGCGGTCCTGCTCGATTTGTAGCAGCTTGCCAGAACGGCGCACGGCAGCGATGGCCGCGACGAGCGCCCCCAGCGTGACAATGGCTGTCACCCAGGTTGCGAGGTCGCCCCACGTGTTCGAGTCCATGCAGACCAGTATTGAGGTGCGCTCCTCCAGTGCCCTGCAGGCACACCAGAGCTGCTGGCGAACCGCGTCAATCCGCCGCGGGTGTCACGAAACGGGGGAGCCGCATGCCGGTACGGCTAGCCGCTGAGGAACCTGACGGACGAGGCGTGCGCAGATTTGTGCACCATATCTACGAGGACCCCGAGCTGGAACCCACGACTCTGGATCGAGAGGGCTGTCGACACGGCCGTTTGCACGCCGAGAGCAGTCCATGGATGCCGCTTCGTGCTCGACCGCCGACACTCGATTCAGCGTCAACGACGACGACGAAACTCGTCAACGAGAGCGCTGGCGAGCATGTGGGCGACCTCGTTTGCTCCACCACCGAACGCGGACTCAGACACGCTCTCGTCGGGCAGAACGCGGATTGGGCCGTCCCGACCCATGCCCATCGATGCGCTTGTGCGACTCACCCCGCTGACCGTCGCCAGCGACACGAGCAGTGTCGATCCTCCGATTCCGATCGCGATAGCGGAGCTGCCGGGCACGTGCACGTTCATGACGCCGATGCAGCGGAGCATCTCGCTCACTTGGCTTGTCAGGTGCGCCGGATCGACCATCGCTCCCATACCGTCGCTGGGCAGAGTCGCCCACAGGGAGATTTGACCGTCCGCCGACAGCCGAACTCCCGAAAGGGTTCCGGGCCGGGGTTGACCCCAGCCCCCGCCTTGTCGGTCCGGGGGTGGAACTTCAACGACTGTCGCCTCAGGTTCCTCGGAGACGTCGAGTCCTGCCGCGGCCGAGACAGCGCCGCTCTGCCTCAGACCGTTGATCATCTGGCCAGACGCCTGCTTCAGGCGGCGGGCCGATATGCGGCTGGACTCGATCGGAGCTACGTGGAGCTCGATGAACGCCGGCTCGTGGTTCCCACTTGCCCGACGATCGCTCCATTCGTCATGCCAACTGATCGAGGGTGCCTGCGAGAGCGGTTCAAAGGCCAGCGGGGATGGGGCGTTTGCCTGACGTAGGACTGCTGCCGCGACTTTCGTTTGCAGGTCTTCTGGAGTCTCGAACTGGTCGTAGAAGACTCCGTCCGAGTAGCTCCCGACAAGACGCGCAAACTCCTCCTGGTCCTCCTCGAAGTCAACCCCGGTCTTGCGGAAGACGAGTCGGGGCATGCCTTTCGTTGTGGCAGCTACCCACTCGTCGTGTGTAGGAGACTGATTGGTCTCCGGGAAGCGGTGCCCGTATACCGGCCCGAGGATGAGCAGATACACATCGGCAGATGCGACGCCGGCGAGGCACGCTTCTCGGGATGCTTCGGCACGTGCTCCGAAGTCCTCGAACCGGAGCGCCTCGTGTCCGATAGCAGTGATGAGGCCCGGCAGCGCGTCTCGCTCTCGCTCAAGCCCGCGTCGAACGCTACTGATGAATACCCGCATGCCACAAGCATGCAGGACGGCGCCGACAGGCGGTGGCGCCGCGCGTCACATCGCCGCGGTCTCGCGTGAGGGTTAGGCGGGGATGCAAGGAGTCAGCGAGCTCGCGATGCGCTTGCGGCACCGCGTCGGCGTCCAGCGGCCGCTTGCGCAAGGGTAGTCCAGGAGCCGCGCCGCTCCCCTACGCCCATCGCAGCCACGGTCGCTCTTCCCGTGGCGTCCGGGGGCCGCTTTGCGCCTGCCTTGGGTTGTCGGTGCTGCTCTCTAGAGTCTGACGGCATGGAACTGACTCACGCCGACGCCCGGGCCCTTATGAACGCCTCGCGCGTCAACGACACCGGAGCCGAGCAGGTGCCACGCAGGCTAGTAGCCATCGCGCTGGCCTCAGTCCTGACGACGCCCCTCGAACTAGCGGCCGATTTGCCCGGCGTCTCATGGGTAGACGCGGATGGAAATTTCAACACCCTCCTGCGCGAGGGAACGAGGCTGGTGCATGCCCGGATCACTGACGGCGAGCACGCGGAAGCGGCGGCATACGGATCGCCTGTCGACACGCTCGAGGCGGCTGAAATCGAGGACATGCCGCAGTGGGGAGAGTTGGACTGGCTCGTTCGCACTTGGCGTGTCACGTTGCTGGACGGAACGGTCGTCTCGCTGCGGGGTGGAGAGTACGGGCACGCCGACAAGGTCGCGGCTTTCGTGCACGAGCACCTGCAGCCGAAGGGCGCGTGAGGTATGGCTAGGCCGAGAGTCGACGCCTTGCTCGGTCAATCTGCCAGACCAGGTCGGCGTGGTCGCGGCGCGGTCGTCGTCAGCGCTCGCCGCGAACCCGTCCTACAACTTGCTCGACGGCCTTGCACCACTCGACGTGCTTCGCCGGGTGGGAGCCCAGTTGGGGCACCGACGAGTGGCAGCGCTTGCAAACCAGCCCACTCGAGCTCTGCTCGAACTCACTTGCCCACTGCGGCTCGTCCGGCACCCCGATCTCCCCGCTACTCAAGCCGGGCATCACTGCGTCCCGTCCGGACCGACGGTCTTGGCCATGTCGGCGTCCTTGCTTGGGCAGTCTGGGTTGGTGCACACGTATTTCAAGTCCACGTAGTCCGGCTGCCCAGGACGCTTCGTGAGGCCCGTCTCCAGCAGTTGCATGGGATCACCGCAGTTTGGGCACACCGGCTGCTCGCTCATGCACCGCACGCTACCCGCGACCGGAAGTTCTACCTATGACCAAGCGGCTGCAGGAAGTTGTGCAGATCAGCGTGAGCTCCATATCGTACGCTTTCAGGTGCCACGCCAAGCGTGAAGACGACTTCCCCGGCGTTGTGATCGACCTACGGCCGCTATTCATGWTGAGCGGTGCCCTCAACTCCGAGCTCCTAATGTGAGCCGAGGAGCGCCGCGGCGCGGTGAGTCATTCCGCCGCGTGCGTGTATGCGCTTGTGACTACCCTGCTCCGGTGATGAGCGAGCATCGGTGAGTGAGCTTCGAGTTGGCACCTGGAACGTCCAGTACGCGCGAGGTATGGAGAAGAACCAGCGCAGGCGCGACCTATTGGCGTCCAAGGAGGCGCAGGTGTGGGTTCTCACCGAGACCCACGACGACCTCGACCTTTCCGCGAGCCACGAACYTGTCCACTCGGACCAGCGCTACTCAGCACCCGGCGGCAGATGGACAACCATCTGGACGTCGCTCCCACTGATCGAACGGCTTCCGACTTCCGATCCGCGACGGTGTGTTGTGGTTCGGCTCGATGCCGGCGACGCCGGCGAGGTCATCGTCTACGGGACTGTGCTGCCGTGGAACGGTGACGTCGGCCCAGACAAGGACAGTCCTGCGAAGGGCTGGGAGGAGTATCCCAGGGTCGTGCCGGGTCAGGGTCGAGAATGGGCGTCTCTTCGGGAGCGCTTTCCTGACGCGACGCTCATTGTTGCGGGCGATCTCAATCAAGACCTCGGCGGCAAGCACTACTACGGCACCAAGGCTTGCCGAGCGCTACTCAACACCGAACTGACGAGGGCAAATCTCGTCTGCCTCACCACCACCGATCGATTCGACGCTGAGACATTGCAGCATCCGCCCATCGATCATGTTTGCGCGGGACCGGGGCAAGGCAGAGACTTTACGTCCGACGTTGACGGATGGAACAGCGTCGTGGACGGTGCCAAGTTGAGCGATCACGGGGGCGTCCTAGTGACGTTCCGGGGCTTGGATGTACCGGGATCGGGTCAACACCACGCTCACGTCGCCGGACGACCTGCCTGAGACGCAGTTGCGTCTATCCGCCGCCTGTCGGCGCGTATCGGAGCTACCGGATCCCCCGAAGTGCGGACGTACTTGTCTTAGCCGGCCGGCCTGCCGAATGCGGTCGTGAGCGAGGCGTCGAGGTCGGCGATGAGGTCTTCTCTCGCTTCGAGGCCGATGGCGAGGCGGACGAGGCCCTGGTCGCGGAACGGTTGCGCGAAGGCCTTCGCGGGGCCTTCGGGGTACTCCTCGTACGCGATGAGGGTCTCGTCGTGCCCGAGGGAGACCGCGGAGGTGATGACGCGCAGGTCGTTGACGAACGTGAGCCGGTCGGCGTGGGTACCGCCGATGGCGAACGAGACGACACCACCGAACCCGCCGTTCAGCTGCGCGACGGCGGCGGCATGCTGCTCGTGACTGGGTAGGCCGGGATAGGCGACGTGGACCACGCGGGGGTCTCCGTGGAGGAACTCGGCGATGGCCTGGGCGTTGGCGCACTGCCGCTCGAGGCGGAGCGGAAGGGTGGTGGAGCCGCGCATGATGAGCCAGGCGTTGAACGGGGAGATGGCCCCGCCGGCGTGCCACATCGCTCCGGTGCGGGTCTCCTCGACGAGGTCGCGGGTACCGATGACGACGCCGCCCATGGCGTCGCCGTGGCCGTTGTAGTACTTGGTGAGGGAGTGGATGACGAGGTCGGCTCCGTGGTCGAGGGGACGCATCATCGGCGGCGGGGTGAACGTGGAGTCGATGGTCAGCACCGCGCCCGCGTCGTGGGCGATGGCCGCGAGGGCAGGCACGTCGGCGACGCGGAGGTCGGGGTTGGCGATGACCTCGGTGTGGACGAGCTTGGTGGTCGGTCGGACCGCGGCCCGGACGGCGTCGAGGTCGGTGATGTCGACGAAGTCGACGTCGATGCCGAGCTTCGTTGGGAAGACGTCGGTGAACAGTCCGGCGACGCGCATGTAGACGACGTTGGACACGATGGCGTGGTCGCCAGGGTTGAGGATGGTGAAGAACGCGGCGTGCAGGGCGGCCATGCCGGTGCCGAACACGGCGGCGGCTTCGCCGTGGTCGAGCTTGGCGAGTTTCTCCTCCAGTCCGCGCTGGTTGGCGCCGTGCTCGCGGGTGTAGACGAGTCCTTGGTAGTCGGGGACGTCGATGTCGCTGGGGTCCTCGGGTAGCCGGTAGGAGTTGGCCATCACGATGGGGGTGCGGATGGCGCCGGTGGTCTCGTCTGCGTGGTTGCCGCCGTGCACGGACCAGGAGTTCCCGGTGAGAGTGGCGAAGTCGTGCTTGTCGGGACGAGTCATGAGGGGTCCTCCCTGTCGGCTGCGGTCAGCACGGCGCGGCCGGCTTCCTGGGTGTGTCCCTTGGCCGCGCGGTGCTGGGGGAACCGGCCGAGCATCGCGACGGACTTGCGGTCGGCGAAGTAGTCCATCGCGTTGACGACGTCTCCCTCGGGGGAGAGCCACTTCTCGACGCGGTCGAACCCGGGCAGGCTGCGGGCGTAGTCGTCGATCTCCCCGTCGAGGCGGTGAAAGTCGTCGTCGTAGCTGCCGGGCTTGAAGATGAACTGGCAGCAGATCACTGGTGCTCCTGTGCACGGGTGCTGGCGGGGGTGATGAGGCGGCGTGCGAGTCGTACGTCGGCGCCGAGCTGGCTCAGGTGGGCAGTGAGGTCGTCACCTGCGGCGGTGAGGGTGTCGTCGGTCATCGGCGCAAGGGCGTCGAGGATGAACAACGCGGACGTGGTGTCCGCGCTGAGCTGGGTGCGGCGGCCCTGTCGCCAGTTCCAGCGCCGGCACGTGATGCCGGCGTCGTCGCACCACACGACCTCGCCGGGCTCGGGGTGCTCGACGACCGGCTGGCCGTCGGTGACGGTGTCGAAC
>NZ_JBFUKA010000018.1:0-54760 GCF_056401085.1 Nocardioides sp. P4_G4 | reverse complement strand
CCACCCGGGTCGTGGAGCCCCGCGCGATCACCCGGGTCGGCGACGCGACGTACCTCGACGCGTGGTGCCACACCGCGGGTGGCGACCGCGTCTTCCGGCTGGACCGGATGCTGCGGGCCACCGAGCTGGACGTGCCGGTGTCCGACCGGGCCGGCCACGCCCGGGACCTGGGATCCGGTTGGTTCGCCGACGAGGGGTCGGCCACGACGGTGACCGTCCGGCTGGCCCCGCCCGCGCACTGGGTCACGGAGTACTACCCGGTGACCGCCACGCGCCCCGGGCCCGACGGCAGTCTCGACGTGGATCTCGAGGTCGCCGGTGAGGCATGGCTGCGCCAGCTACTGTTCCGGGTGGCTCCGCACGCCAGCGTCGTGGCCCCCCGGGAGTTCGCCGACTCGTTCACCGCCAGTGCCCGAGCGGCGGTCGGGCTCTACACCGCACCCGGCGTACGATGAAAATGAACCGCACGATCCCCGACTCACCCTGGAGAGACTCATGATGATCCACCCCCTCATCGGCATGCCGCAGGGCGCGGAGTGGCTGGTCATCCTCGCCATCGTGGTCCTCGTCTTCGGCGCGGCCAAGCTCCCCGACCTCGCACGCGGCACCGGGCAGGCGCTGCGCATCTTCAAGACCGAGACCAAGGGTCTGCGCGACGACGACGACGAGAAGTCCACGCCGCCGGCCGCCACCTCCGAGCTGCCGCCCCTGCCCCCGACCCACACCGACCTCGGGCGCGACAGCACGCGCGGCCAGGGCACCGACCTGCCCACCGATCCGCGCTCCGACAAGCACACCAGCTGACCTGCGCGGCCGTCGTACGTCAGTGAAGGCCCCCGGACCCCTCCGCTTCTTCTCCACCCGCCCCTCCCACCCGGTCGGTCCCGACGGCAGCATGGCGCTGTCGGACCACCTGCGTGAGCTGCGCGCGCGGATCCTGCGTGTCGCCCTGGTGGGCATCGTGGCGCTCGGCCTCGCCCTGTGGCAGTTCGACTTCCTCTACGACCTCGTCTACGGGCCGTACCAGAAGGCGTCCGCGGCGCTCGCCGAGGGCACGACGTTCGCCACCACCAGCGGGGCCGGCGGCGGGCTCATGCTCTACCTCAAGCTGTGCGGCTTCGCCGCCCTGGTGGCGACCGCTCCCTACTGGCTCTACCAGGTGTGGGCGTTCATCCTGCCCGGCCTGCACGCCAACGAGCGCAAGTGGACGCGGGTCTTCGTGCTCGTCGCAGGGCCGCTGTTCCTCATCGGCGTGGTCCTCGGCTACGTCACGCTGCCCAAGGGGCTGGAGGTCCTCATCGGACTCAACCCCGAGGGGGTGACCAACCTGGTCGACTTCACCGAGTACCTCCAGTTCTTCACCCGCACGCTGCTGGTCTTCGGGCTGGCCTTCGAGATCCCGGTCTTCGTGGTGATGCTCAACCGCGCCGGCGTCGTGTCGGGCAAGACCCTCGCCGCGCACCGGCCGTGGATCATCGTCGGGATCTTCATCTTCGCCGCCGTCGCGACGCCGTCGGCCGACCCCTTCACGATGACCTTCATGGCCGTGCCGATGGTGATCCTCTACATGATCTCCGAGGTCCTCGCCCGCTCCCACGACCGTCGCAAGGCGAGCAGCAGCCCCAATGCCGGCCTCAGCCCCGACGAGCTCTCGCCCCTCTGACGTCTGACAGGCTGCACCCATGGACGTGCAGCCGGTGGTCGATGTCGACCCCTTCGACCTGCCCGACTGGCTGGGCACCGCCCAGGTGGTCTGGCACGCCGATGCGGGCCTGCGGGACGGCCACCGGGTGGCGGGCCGGCTCACCACCCCCGGGGAGCCCGACCTCGTGTGCGACCTGCTCGCCGTCGACGAGGCCTACCCGGTCCCGGTGGCCGACGACGTCGCCCGGCTCCGGGCCCACCAGGCCTGGCGGCACGAGCAGGTGCTCATCGTGGAGTACGCCGACCGGCTGACGCTCGCGGTGCCCGGCACCCGCTTCGACGCGGGTCTGGTCCTCGAGGTGATGGGTCGCCTGGCGAAGGCCGTGGGTGCCTCACCCGACCACTGGGCCGCCCTGCTGCGGATCGGCGAGGAGAAGTCGCGCCGCTCCGGCTGACGCGGGCTCCCCGGCGCTAGGGTCGCACCCATGGACGCGGGCGCGGGACGAGTCGCTGGTGGCGCAGGTGTCGGCGAGGTGGCCATGCTCACCAACCCGACCGCGGGCGGCGGGCGCGGTGGCCGCTACCGCGAGGCCGCCCTGGGACGCCTGCGTGACAGCGGCCTGGTCGTGCGCAACCTCGCCGGGCGCGACGCCGACGAGGCGGCCGACCTGGCCCGGGCCAGCGTGGCCGACGGGGTCGAGGCGCTCGTGGTCTGCGGGGGCGACGGGCTGGTCCACCTCGCCGTGCAGGCGCTGGCGGGCACCGGCGTCCCGCTGGGCATCATCCCGGCCGGCACCGGCAACGACGTCGCCCGCTACCTCGACCTGCCGCGGCGCGACCCCGTGGCGGCCGCGGACCGCGTCATCGCGCGGCGTACCCGGACCATCGACCTGGCGCGCAGCGGCTCGCGCCACTACGTCACCGTGATGGCGGCCGGCTTCGACGCCGTCGTCAACGAGCGGGCCAACACGATGCGGTGGCCGAAGGGGCAGATGCGCTACAACCTGGCCACCGTCGCCGAGCTGCGGACCTTCCACCCGCTGCCCTACACGCTCGACCTCGACGGCGCCGCCCGACGGGTGGATGCGATGCTCGTCGCGGTGGGCAACGGACCCTCCTTCGGGGGCGGCCTGCGCATTACCGAGGGGGCCCTGCTGGACGACGGTTTGCTCGACGTGGTCATCATCAAGGAGATGTCTCGAGCCAAGCTGGTCCGCACCTATCCGAAGCTCTTCTCCGGCACCCACACCACGGTGGCCGAGTACGAGCACCACCGAGTCCGTCGGGTGACCGTCGCCGCACCCGGCATCGTGGCCTATGCGGACGGCGAGCGCTTCGGCGAGCTGCCGATCACCGTCGAGGCGGCGCCCGAGGCCCTGGTGGTGCTGGCATGAGCGAGGACATGGAGCTCCCCGGTCCGGCGCAGCGCTACGCGGCGTACGCACGTGACAAGGCCTATCCCGCCTTCCGCGACTTCGCGGGCCACTACGACTTCCCCCTCGACGACTTCCAGGTGCGCGCCTGCAAGGAGATCGAGGAGGGCCGCGGCGTGCTCGTCGCGGCGCCCACCGGCTCCGGCAAGACGATCGTGGGCGAGTTCGCGGTCCACCTCGCGCTGGCCACCGGTCGCAAGTGCTTCTACACGACGCCGATCAAGGCGCTGTCCAACCAGAAGTACAACGACCTGGTCGCGCGTCACGGCGCCGCGAACGTCGGCCTGCTCACCGGCGACAACGTCGTCAACGGCGAGGCACCCATCGTCGTGATGACGACCGAGGTGCTGCGCAACATGCTGTACGCCGGCTCGCGCACCCTGCTGGGCCTCGGCTACGTCGTGATGGACGAGGTGCACTACCTCGCCGACCGGATGCGGGGCGCGGTCTGGGAGGAGGTGATCATCCACCTGCCGGAGTCGGTGTCGCTGATCTCGCTCTCGGCCACCGTCTCCAACGCCGAGGAGTTCGGCGAGTGGCTCTCCACCGTCCGCGGTGACACCGCCACGATCCTGGAGGAGCGCCGACCGGTGCCGCTCTTCCAGCACGTCATGGTCGGACGGCGGCTGCTCGACCTCTTCGCCTCCTCCGACGTGGACGCCAGTGCCGGCTTCGTGCGCGAGGGTGCGCCCGTCAACGACGAGCTGGTGCGGATCGCCCGCGACGACTGGGCCAGCTCCCGGCTGATGCGCGACCGTCGCTCGCCGCGCAAGGGCAAGCCCGGCTCGCCCAAGGCCAAGGACTCCAAGGACGGCCGACAGGTCGGCAACGGCCGCAGGGTCTGGATCCCCAGCCGCGTGGACGTGATCGACCGCCTCGACCGCGAGGGCCTGCTCCCGGCGATCGTCTTCATCTTCAGCCGGGTCGGCTGCGACGCGGCGGTCACCCAGTGCCTGTCGGCCAACGTGCGGCTCACCAGCTCCGAGGAGCGCGACGAGATCTACGCGTTCGTCGAGGAGAAGTGCCGGCACCTGCCCGACGACGACCTGCACGTGCTCGGCTACCACGAGTTCCTCGACGGACTCACCCGAGGCGTCGCGGCCCACCACGCCGGGATGCTGCCGACCTTCAAGCAGTGCGTCGAGGAGCTGTACGTACGCGGCCTGTGCAAGGTCGTCTTCGCCACCGAGACGTTGGCGCTGGGCATCAACATGCCCGCCCGCACGGTGGTCATCGAGAAGCTCTCCAAGTGGAACGGCGAGACCCACGCCGACATCACGCCGGGGGAGTACACCCAGCTCACCGGCCGGGCGGGGCGCCGGGGCCTCGACGTCGAGGGCCACGGCGTCGTGCTGTGGCAGCCGGGGATGAACCCGCGCGAGGTGGCCGGTCTCGCGTCCACCCGCACCTACCCGCTCCGCTCGTCGTTCCGCCCGTCGTACAACATGGCGGTCAACCTCGTGCACCAGTTCGGCCGGGCGCGCTCGCGCGAGCTGCTGGAGCAGTCGTTCGCGCAGTTCCAGGCCGACAAGGCCGTCGTCGGGCTGGCCCGGCAGCTGCACAAGGCCGAGGAGGCGCTCGACGGCTACGCCGAGGCGGCGACCTGCCACCAGGGCGACTTCATGGAGTACGCCGCCCTGCGCCGCCGGATCACCGACGTGGAGAAGGGGGCCGCGAGGGAGCGGCGCCAGGATCGCCGCCAGGAGGCGATGGACTCGCTCGGCAAGCTGAAGCCCGGCGACGTGATCATGGTGCCGTCCGGCAAGTTCTCCGGCTTCGCCGTCGTCATCGACCCCGGTCTGTCCGGTCACGAGCCACGGCCCTACGTGCTCACCCAGGACCGGCAGGCCCGCCGTCTCGCGGCGATGGACTTCCCGACCCCCGTGGAGGCGATCACCCGCATGCGGGTGCCCAAGTCCTTCAACGGCCGCAACCCGGCGATGCGGCGCGACCTCGCGTCGGCACTGCGGTCCAAGACCCACGACTTCACCCCGCCGCCGCGGCGCCGGGACCGGGGCGACGCGTTCACCGACTCGCCGGTCGACCGCGAGATCGCCGAGCTGCGCAACCGGCTCAAGACCCACCCCTGCCACCAGTGCCCGGAGCGGGAGGACCACGCCCGGTGGGCCGAGCGGTGGTTCAAGCTCGAGCGCGACACGCAGACGCTCAAGCGGCGCGTCGAGCAGCGCACCAACACGGTGGCGCGGACCTTCGACCGGGTGTGCGACGTGCTGACCGCCCTCGACTACCTCGAGGGGGACAAGGTCACCGAGCGCGGGAGCCACCTGCGACGCATCTACACCGACATGGACCTCGTGGCCGCCGAGTCGCTGCGTGAGGGCCTGTGGGACGACCTGACGCCCTCCGAGCTGGCGGCCGTGCTGTCCGCGCTGGTCTTCGAGGCACGGCGTCCCGACGACGCGTCCTCGCCGCGGGTGCCGGGCGCACGGATCCAGAGCGTCCTGGCGGAGATGGTGCGGCTCTGGGGGCAGCTCGACGCCCTCGAACGCGACCACAAGCTGGACTTCCTGCGCGAGCCCGACCTCGGCTTCGCCTGGGCGGCCTACCGGTGGGCCGAGGGGGACGACCTCGACGAGGTGCTCAACGGCACCGACCTGGCGGCCGGCGACTTCGTGCGCTGGATGAAGCAGCTCCTCGACCTGGCCGGACAGGTGGCCGACGCGGCCGGCGGGACGCCGCTGCGGGCGACCGCCCGCGATACCGTCGGCCTGCTCAAGCGTGGGGTGGTGTCCTACTCGGCGCTGACCGAGTAGGCGCGGCGCAGGGTGTCGGCGGCCTGCCGGCGGGGTTGTCGGCGGCCGTCAGCGGCCGTCAGTGGGCGGCCAGCACCCCGGTGAGCCGCTCGACCGGGCTGGAGAGCCCCCAGCGCTCGGCCAGGGCGGTCAGGGCGTCGGCGTCGGCGGGCTCGGTGGGGAGGGCGTGGTCGTGGGTGCCGAGGTCGATGTCGCGGGCCACGGCCACGACCGTCGGGGCGACGTCGAGGTAGTCGGCGGCAGCGATGATCTTGCCGCGCGGCCCGGGGCCGAGCGCGGAGTCGGGGTCCTGGGCGGCCGCCCGGATGCCGGCCAGGTCGCCGTACGACAGGAGCAGGGAGGCGGCGGTCTTGTCGCCCACGCCGGCGACCCCGGGGAGGCCGTCGGAGCTGTCGCCGCGGAGGGTGGCGAAGTCGGCGTACTGCTGGGGGAGGACGGCGTACTTGTCGACGACCGTGTGCTCGGTGATCCGCTCGTGCTTGCCCACGCCGCGGGCGGTGTAGAGCACCCGCACCTCGGCCTCGTCGTCGACGAGCTGGAAGAGGTCGCGGTCGCCGGTGACGATGTCGACCGGCATCCCGGCGCCGGTGGCCAGCGTGCCGATGACGTCGTCGGCCTCGTAGCCCGGGGCGCCCACGACCGATATCCCGAACGCGGCCAGCACCTCGCGGATGACCGGGACCTGGACCTGCAGCGGGTCCGGCACCTCCTCGATGTCCGGGTTGTCGCCCGGTCGCACCGCGACGACCCGGTGGGCCTTGTACGAGGGGATCAGGTCGACGCGCCACTGCGGGCGCCAGTCGTCGTCCCAGCAGCACACCAGGTGGGTGGGCCGGTACTCGTCGACCAGCCGGGAGATGAAGTCCAGCAGGCCCCGGATCGCGTTGACCGGGGTGCCGTCCGGCGCCTGCACGGAGTCGGGGACGCCGAAGAAGGCCCGGAAGTAGAGGGACGCTGTGTCGAGGAGCATGAGTCGCTGTGYGGTCACTGCGTGATCCTCGCACGATCTTCTCGCTAGCCTGTGGCGCGTGACGATGTCTGAGGTGGAGTCCACCGACCGCAAGATCCTCGCGCTGCTGGCCGAGGACGGTCGGATGTCCTTCACCGACCTGGGGAAGGCCACCGGCCTGTCGACCTCGGCGGTGCACCAGCGCGTGAAGCGTCTCGAGGGCAAGGGCCTGATCACCGGGTACGCCGCGCTGGTCGACCACGAGCAGCTCGGCCGCCCGCTCACCGCCTTCATCTCGATCACCCCGATCGACCCCTCCCAGCCCGACGACTATCCCGAGCGGCTGGCCGGCATCGCGGAGATCGAGTCCTGCTGGTCGGTGGCGGGGGAGGAGTCCTACATCCTGAAGATCCGGGTCGCGACCCCCCGCGTCCTCGAGGACCTCCTCGCCCGCGTCCGCTCCGCCGCCAACGTCTCGACCCGCACGACCATCGTGCTCTCCACGGCGTACGAGAACCGCCCGCTGGGCTGAGGGTCGGTGGGTGCACCCCGGTGGATGAGTCCCCGCTCAGCCGGGGACTTTGTCACTGTGTGACCGTTGCAACCGTCACACAGTGATCGACTCGCCCATCCAGTAGGGCTCAGGCACCCCGCTTGGCCCGGCTCTCGAGCAGCGCCACGATCCGGCGGGCGGTCCGGACCGGGTCCTCGAGATGGGCCCACCCGATGCGGATGCAGACCCAGCCGGTCAGTCGGCAGATGTCCTCCTCGCGCTTCTTCTCCCGCATCAGGTACTGGTCAAGGGTCTCGCCGGGACGGCGGTACTTCGTGTACTTGATCTTGCCGTCGAACTCGAGGAAGACACCGTGCTGTCGCCAGAGGAAGTCGACGATGCCGACGAGATCTCCCCACTCGTCGTGCACCGAGACCTGCGGCTCGGGTCGGACCACGCGCTGCTCGTGGAAGAGGTGCCAGGCACGGGCCTCCCCGACACTGGTGAGGCGCGCGTCGGCCCGCGACAGCACGATGCGAGCCGACAGGCTGTGCGGCCAGTGCTCGGCGAGGTCGACCTGGGCCCGGAGCTCATCGGTGGTGGCTACCTTGTGGGCCAGCACGCCGCTCGCCGCCACCAGTCCGACCTCGGAGCTGTGGGTGAGGATCACCCCGAGGGCGGCACGAGCGGCTGACACGACCGGCACGCCGTGGAGCAGCGCCCAGTCGCCGTCGTCCAGCCTGGCCCGGTGGTGCACTACGCCGGCTTCCCGCCGTCCACTCCTCCCGTCCGTACGGATCAGGTGGGTCTCGTCGAGGTCGACTCCCCACAGGGGTACGTCGTACTCCGCCAGCGCGTTGTGGTCCGCGAGCACGGAGGTCTCGTGAGTAGTGCGCAGGACTGCACGCGAACGCACCCGCAGGTGCTGCGTGGCATCGAACTCCTTGACGAGCTCGGTGCGGACGTAGGCGCCGTACCGCACCTTGATCAGGACGCCTGAACGCACCCGTTGCGCGATGGCTCGGTCCGTCCAACCGTCGGCGATGAGGTCGCGACGGAGGTCGATGTCGGTCAGCCCGACCGGGAAGTCAGCGGTCATGCCCCTGTCGTGCCCGCCCGGCCGGGGCTGCGAAACCGCCGATCACGAGCCTGTGGAGGACGCGCCGAGCGCCGCCAGACTGTGTCGGCGAGTTGCGCACTTAGTGACGGTTGCAACCCCCTGTCAGTGACAAAGTCCCCGGCCAGCCGGGGACTTCGACACAGGGGGTCGACCGCGCCTCACCAGGCCTGGAGGGCCGCCGTACGCCGGGATGCCTCGGCGACCTCGGCCGCCTTGAGCTCCGACTCGTCGAGGTTGCCGTGCTCGGCCCACCACTGCTGACCGGCCTCGGGGAGGGTGTGGATCGGGTCGTAGTACTCGTAGGTGCGCGAGAGCGCGTCGTCGGAGGTGGCCTCGATCGAGGTGCGGTAGTTCTTGGTCCAGTAGGAGATGCCGCGCTCGGTGTCGTAGTCGGCGAGCTGGTGCACCCAGCGCTTGCCGACGAACGGCACGTCGCACACGATCCGCGGCGTCGCGAAGCCCGGCAGGTAGCCCATGATGTGGTGCTGCAGGTGCTGGGCGTCGGCGACCGAGACCCGCCAGTGCTCCGAGAACGGGATCATGTCGCACATGTAGAAGTAGTAGGGCATGATCCGGGCGCCGTCGAGCAGGCGGAAGCACAGGTCGAGCAGCGCGTGCGGGTCGGCGTTGACGCCGTTGAGCAGGACGCCCTGGTTGCGTACGTCGCGCAGGCCGGCGTCGAGCATCGCGGTCGTCGCCTGAGCCACGATCGGAGTGATGGAGTTCGCGTGGTTGGCGTGCGTGTGCATCGCCAGCGAGACGCCGCGCGAGCGGGCCAGCGTGGCGACGCGGCCCACGCCCTCGACGACGTCGGGCTGCAGCCAGTGCTGGGGGAGGCCGATGAGGGCCTTGGTTGCGAGCCGGATGTCGCGGATGTTCTCGATCTCCAGCAGCCGGGTGAGGAAGTCCTCGAGTCGGGGCCACGGCATGTTGGCGACGTCGCCACCGGAGACGACCACGTCGCGCACCTGGGGCGTCCGACGCAGGTACTCGAACATCGAGTCGAGGCGGTCCACCGGCTTGGCGGTGAACTTGAGCTTCTCGATCACCGGGGTCGAGTTGCCGACCAGGTCCATGCGCGTGCAGTGGCCGCAGTACTGCGGGCAGGTCGGCAGCAGCTCGGCGAGCACCTTGGTGGGGTAGCGGTGGGTCAGGCCCTCGGCCACCCACATGTCGTGCTCGTGCAGCGAGTCGCGGGTGGCGTGCGGGTGCGACGACCAGTCGGTGCGCCGGTCGCTGAACACCGGGATCATGTAGTGACGGACGGGGTCGGCGTAGAACGCCTCGGTCATGGAGCCGGCGGCTCCGGGCGAGAAGGTCGGCACCATCGTGTTCATCATCTGCGGCGGGACGAGCATCGACATGGTGGCCCGCTCGGCCTGGTCGCGCTCGAGGTCGGCGTAGAAGCGCTCGTCGAGCAGGTCGCCCATGAGCTCGCGCAGCTGCTTGATGTTCTTGATGCAGTGCGCCCGCTGCCACTGGACCGAGGCCCAGTCGTCGGACGTGACGGAGGCCCAGCCGGGGAAGCGGGTCCAGTCCGGCTCGACGAGCTCGACGCGCTCGTACGGGTACGGCTGGCCGGTGGCGAGGCCGATCGCGGTCTCGATGCTCATGTCTGGTGCTCCTGATGTACGGATGGGGCCGGGCGGGCAGGGGCGGCGCGTCGGTTGTGTGACGCGCGACTCCTCTGTCAGAGTAGGCGGAGATCCTCCGGTGAGTCCAATGACGCGCCGCAATATTTCCCGTCTCAAGCACCAAGCAGCGAAGGAACAAGCGGTCATGTCGACCTCGCCGACCTCATCGATCAGCACGGCCATCAGCGATCCCACGGGTCTGCACAGGGTCCTCGACGACGGGACCGTGCTGCCGCAGGCGGCGCAGCGCCTCGACACCCGGCGCGAGCTGTGGCCCGACGAGGTCCGGATCAGGGTCGAGCGGCTCAACCTGGACGCCGCGTCGTTCCGCCAGCTCGAGCGCACCCACGGCGACGGGGACGGCGTACGCCGCGCGGTCCGCGACATCGTCGCCACCCGCGGCAAGATGCAGAACCCCGAGACCGGCTCCGGCGGGATGCTCGTCGGGACCGTCGAGGAGGTCGRCCCCGAGTCGCCGCTCGGCCTCGCCGTCGGCGACCGCGTCGCCACCCTCGTCAGCCTCACCCTCACCCCGCTGGTGATCGAGGACGACCTCGCCGCGTGGGACGGGACGAGCGAGCAGGTGCCGTGCGACGGTTACGCCATCCTCTTCGGCCGCTCGATCGCCGCCGTCCTCCCCGTCGACCTCGGCCCCGAGCTCAGCCTCAGCGTCATGGACGTCTGCGGCGCGCCCGCCCTCACCCGCCGTGTGGTCGAGGAGCACGCCGCCCGCGGACGCGGCGTGACCGTCGCCGTGGTCGGGGGAGCCGGCAAGTCAGGGTCGCTGAGCCTGGCCGCCGCCCGCGACGCCGGCGCCACCCGCACCATCGGCGTGGTGCCCCACGAGGCCGAGGCCGACCTGTTGCGCGGCGCCGGGCTCGCCGACGCCGTGGCGGTCGCGGACGCCAGGGACCCGGTCGCGCTGCGCGACGCCGTCACCGCCGCCGGCGGGCCCGCCGACGTCACCGTGGTGTGCGTCGACGTCCCCGGCTGCGAGGGAGGCGCGATCCTGGCCACCGCCGAGCGGGGCACCGTGATCTTCTTCTCCATGGCCACCTCCTTCAGCGCCGCCGCCCTCGGGGCCGAGGGCCTCGCCGCCGACGTGCGGATGATCGTCGGCAACGGCTACGTCCCCGGCCACGCGGCGTACGCCCTCGACCTGCTGCGCGCCCATGATGGCGTGCGCGGACTCTTCGAGCGGAGGCTCTGATGGGCAAGCTCACCCTCGACGCCGCAGACGTACGACGCGCGCGCACCCTCGCGCGTCAGGTCGGGCGTCCGATCGTCAAGACGGCGCAGCAGCACACCACCGTCAGCGTCGAGCGCGCCACCCTGCGCCTCGCCGGCCTRGGCGGCGCCGACGGCGAGGGCACCCCGTGGGTCAACCGGCTCTCCGACGTGGTCCGCGCCGACGTCGGCCTCGAGCACGGCGTCGCGGTTCCCGTCTGGGACGCGCTGCTCCGGGGCGAGGCCGAGGACCTCACCACTCTCGCCCAGAAGGCCAGCGCGGGGTCGGTGACCTTCCGCCTCCCCGAGGGTCGCGACCTCACCCGCGCCCGGGCCGCGTCGCGCAAGGCCGTCGGCGTCGGCATCAAGCAGATCGACCGTCGACGCGTCGAGCGCGAGCGGATGATCGCCAAGGTCGGCGACGCCCCCCGCAAGCCGTGGATCTACCTCATCGTCGCGACCGGCGACATCTACGAGGACATCCCGCAGGCCCAGGCGGCCGCGCGGGAGGGTGCCGACGTCATCGCGGTGATCCGCAGCACCGGTCAGTCGTTGCTCGACTTCGTGCCCGAGGGCGCGACCCGTGAGGGCTTCGCCGGCACCTACGCGACCCAGGAGAACTTCCGCCTGATGCGGGCGGCCCTCGACGAGACCAGCCGCGAGCTGGGTCGCTACGTGCGCCTCACCAACTACGCCTCGGGCCTCTGCATGCCCGAGATCGCGGCCCTGGCCGGCCTCGAGCGCCTCGACATGATGCTCAACGACTCGATGTACGGGATCCTCTTCCGCGACATCAACCCGATCCGCACGTTCGTCGACCAGCGCTTCAGCCGCCAGGTCCACGCCCGCGCGGGCATCATCATCAACACCGGCGAGGACAACTACCTCACCACCGCCGACGCCGTCGAGGCCGCGCACACGGTCACCACCAGCCAGCTGCTCAACGAGTACTTCGCCAAGGAGGCCGGTCTCGAGGACTGGCAGCTCGGCCTGGGCCACGCCTTCGAGATCGACCCGGYGGTGCCGGACTCGTTCCGCCTGGAGCTCGCCCACGCGATGCTCGCGCGCCAGCTGTTCCCCAAGGCGCCGCTGAAGTGGATGCCACCGACGCGCCACATGACCGGCGACGTCTTCCGCGGCTACCTGCTCGACGGCTTCTTCAACCTCGTCGGCGCGCTGACCGACCAGGGCATCCTGCTCGTGGGGATGATGACCGAGGCCGTGGTGACGCCGTGGATCTCCGACCGCGACCTGGCCCTGCAGAACGTCCGCTACGTCATGGACTCCGCCGGCAAGCTGCACGAGGACTTCCACCCCCGCCCCGACGGCTTCATCAACACCCGGGCCCGCCAGGTGCTGGGCGAGTCCATCGGCCTGCTCGAGGACATCAAGGCCCACGACAACGGCCTCCTCGACGCGATCGCCGACGGCACCTTCGGCCTCATGAAGCGACCGGCCCACAAGGGCCGTGGCCTCGACGGAGTGGCCCGCAAGGCGGCCGACTACTACAACCCCGCGACCGAGATCCTGGAGGACGTGTGACCTGCACCCCACGCCGTCCTTCGCCTCCTCCGCTTCGCTCCTCCGACGAACAACACCCTGGGGACCCCGCATGAGCATCGTCCGCCCGTACGGCGACACCACCGGCGACGGCATGGTGCAGCTGTCCTTCACGCTGCCGATCAAGCACTCCAAGGTCGCCGAGGGCGCCGCTGCCCAGCTGGCCAACAAGATGGGCATGGACCCGGCGTTGGTGGTCCACGCCAAGCCGATGGGTGACGACTTCACCTTCTTCGTCGTCTACGGCCGCGTGAACCACCTCGTCGACACCGACCAGGTCGAGGTCGTCGAGCGCGACTACCCGCTGCTCACGCCCAAGGAGGCCAACGCCGCCATCAAGCGCTCGCTGCGCCGGCGGATGGTCGTGGTCGGCGGGTGCATCGGGACCGATGCCCACACGGTCGGCATCGACGCGATCCTCAACATCAAGGGGTTCGCGGGGGAGAAGGGCCTGGAGTACTACCGCGAGGTCAAGGTGGTCAACCTCGGCGCCCAGGTCAGCGTCCCGGAGCTCGTCGACGCCGCGATCACCGAGAAGGCCGACGCCGTCCTGGTCTCCCAGGTGGTCACCCAGCGCGACGCCCACCTGCTCAACACCCGTGAGATGTCTGCGGCGTTCCGCGAGTCCTACCCGGCGGCCAAGCGACCACTGCTCGTGGTCGGCGGGCCGCGCTTCGACGAGACGATGGCCGACGAGCTCGGCGTCGACCGCGTCTTCACCCGGGGCACGACGCCCGGGGAGGTCGCCTCCTACCTCGTCCACCGCATCACGAACAGGAAGGCCTCATGACCGACTCCGGCTCGCGCGTGGGCACCACCGTCACCCACCGTCGCTACGTGCCCTACAGCCACGCCCACTACGCCGGCAACCTCGTCGACGGCGCCTACTCCCTGGGCCTCTTCGGCGACGTGGCGACCGAGATGTGCATCCTGCTCGACGGCGACGAGGGCCTCTTCGCGTCGTACTCCGACGTCCAGTTCGCGGCGCCGGTGCGCGCCGGCGACGTGCTCGAGGTCACCGCGACCCTGGCCCGCGAGGGCACCCGCAGCCGGGTGATGGACTTCGCCGTGCACGTGGTCGCCCGCGGCGCCGCGACCGACGACGCTCCGGGCGCCGCGGCCCTCCTCGACCCCCCGGTGGTGGCCACCACGGCCACCGGCACCGTCGTCGTTCCGCCGACCCAGCACTGATCTCGGCGTGTCCTGCGACGACACGCCGCCGCCCGGTGAAATTTCTTACCCTGTTCTTGGGATCTGCTCGGTCGCTGACCTGCGATTTCGCGCATTTGTGCAGGTCAAGACCATGTTGACACGCTCGCCCGGGCGAGACAGGGTTCCCCGGTCCGCCTGTGCAGATCGTGGCCAGCGGACCGACGTCCGAGTGGCCGGTGGGTGGGTGTGAAGCCAGCATCTGCGCCCGCTTGTCCACGGAGGTCGGTCTCGCACCACGAGGGTGGATACGGGGGGCCAGCTGGCTCCGTAGACAACTTCCCACTGCCGGCAGCCGGTCGGTCGTGGGTTGGTCCGAAGGGTCAGCGTGCCCCCCGTCCGCCTGCAGGCCCCCGGCATCGGAGCCGTTGCCGGCCCCGGCCGTGGTCGGGCCGGATAGCGTGAAGCCGTGATGCTCCGCTGCCTCGCCGCCCTCGTGGGCGGCGTCGTGCTCTCCCTGGCCTTCGAGCCCGTCGGTCTCGCCGTCCTGATGCCGGTGGCCCTGGCCATGCTGGTCCTGGCGGTCCGTGGTCTTCCGGTCCGCTGGGGGGCGCTCGTCGGCTGGCTCTTCGGCGTGGGCTTCATGACCACCCTGCTGTGGTGGATGCGGGCGGTCGGCACCGACGCGTGGGGGGCCCTCTCGTTCTTCCAGGCGCTCTACTTCGCGCCCCTGGGCATGGTGCTGGCGCTGGTGACCCGGCTGCGGGCCTGGCCCGTCTGGGCCGCCGTGGCCTGGGTGGCCGCGGAGACCTGGCGGGGGACCTGGCCCTTCGGGGGTCTCCCGTGGGGGCGGCTCACCTACGCCACCGCCGGCACCGTGTGGCAGCCGGTCCTCCCGTGGCTGGGCATGACCGGCGTGAGCCTCCTCGTCGCGCTCACGGGCACCACGCTGGCGTGGCTGGTCACCAGCCGGTTGCGACGCCCCCTCGCCGCCCTCGTCGCCGTCGGGGGACTGGGGGCAGTGACCCTGCTGCCGCTCCTGGGCTCGTACGCCGCCGTCCCCGGCGTCGCCGACACCGGCGAGGAGCTGACCGTCGCCGCCGTGCAGGGCGACGTCCCGGGGGACGGCACCGACGTGCCGTCCGTGCACCGCCAGATCACCGCCAACCACGTGGCGCTCACCGAGCAGCTGGCCCGCGACGTCGAGGCCGGCGACGAGCCCCGCCCCGACCTGGTGGTCTGGCCCGAGAACTCGACCGCCGTCGACCCCTTCACCGACGTCGGCGTCCACGCCGGCATCGTGGCCGCCTCCGACGCCATCGGCGTCCCCATCCTCATCGGAGGCATGTCCGACTCCCCGCGCCCCGACGAGGTCCTCAACCAGGGCATCGTGTGGCGACCGGGCCTGGGCGGGGGAGACCGCTACACCAAGCGCCACCCCGTCCCCTACGGCGAGTACATCCCGTTCCGCGGCTCGCTCCTGCCCGACACCTACGGCCAGCTCGCGCTGATCCCGCGTGACATGGCCCGCGGCACCAGCCTCGAGCCGCTGCAGGTCGGCGACGCGCTGGTCGCCGACGCCATCTGCTTCGACATCGCCTACGACGACGTGGTCCACGGCCAGGTCATCCACGGCGGCGAGCTCGTCACCGTCCAGACCAGCAACGCGATGTTCATCAACACCGCCCAGATCGACCAGCAGTTCGAGATCAGCCGCCTCCGCGCCGTCGAGACCGGGCGGTACGTCGTCGTGGCCGCCATCAACGGGGTCTCGGGCATCGTCGCCCCGGACGGCAGCGTCGTCCAGAGTGCCGCGCCGCGCACCCAGGACGTGCTGGTCGCGGACGTCCCGCTCGTCCACGGGGTGACCCCGGCGGTCCGGCTGGGGCCCTGGCCGGGACGCGCCGCGGTGGCGATCACCCTGGTGGGCGTGGCGTTGGCCCTGGTTCCGTATCGTCGTCCTGCACGCCCCGACAGCGGGGGACAGACCGGAAGGGCACGGACCATGACGCGGGTCCCCGCATGAGCACCGACGGCCTGGGCCGCGTCGTGATGGTCATCCCGACCTACAACGAGGTCGAGAACCTCGAGTGGATCGTGGACCGGATCCGCGCCGCCCAGCCCACGGTGGACCTCCTGGTGGTCGACGACGGGTCGCCCGACGGCACCGGGGAGGTCGCCGACCGGCTGGCGGAGGCGGACCGGCAGGTCTCGGTGCTGCACCGCGCTGAGAAGGCCGGTCTCGGCGCGGCGTACCTCCACGGCTTCCGGGTGGCCCTGGACGCGGGCTACGACGTGATCGGCGAGATGGATGCCGACGGATCGCACCAGCCCGAGCAGCTGCACCGCCTGCTGGACGCGCTGCGCTCGGCCGACCTGGTGATCGGCTCGCGCTACGTGCCCGGCGGCTCGGTGGTCAACTGGCCCCTCCGCCGTCAGGTCCTCTCGCGCGGGGGCAACCTCTACGTCCGCCTGCTGCTCGGGATCCGCGTCAAGGACGCGACGGCCGGCTTCCGGCTCTTCCGGCGCGAGGCACTGGACAAGATCGACCTCGACACCGTGCAGAGCACGGGCTACGTGTTCCAGACCGACCTCGCCTACCGGGCCGTGCGCTCCGGGCTGCGGGTCGTGGAGGTGCCGATCGAGTTCATCGAGCGGGTCCGCGGCGACTCCAAGATGAGCGGCTCGGTGGCCTCCGAGTCGCTGCGACGGATCACGCGGTGGGGCCYGCGGGAGCGCCGCGCCCAGCTCGCCCACGCCCGGCAGGGACGGCGTACCCGATGAGGCGCGTGCGGATCCCCGGCTGGCTGCTCTTCGTGGCCTTCATCGTCGTGCCCCTGGTCGAGATCTTCGTGCTGATCCAGGTGGGTCAGGTCATCGGCCCGTGGTGGACGATCCTGCTGCTCGTCGTGGACAGCATCTTCGGCACGTGGCTCATCAAGCGGGAGGGGGCGCGGTCGTGGGCCGGGCTGCAGGCGGCACTGCAGACCGGCCGGATGCCCGCCCGCGAGCTCGCCGACGCGGGCCTGATCCTCGTCGGCGGCACCCTGATGCTCACCCCGGGCTTCGTGAGCGACATCCTCGGCATCGTGCTGATCCTGCCGGTCACCCGCCCCGTCGCCCGTCGCCTGCTCACCCGCGTGGTGACCAGCAAGCTGCTCGGTCCCACGGGTCGTGGCCCCGGCGGAACCGGCGCCCCCGGCAACGCACGACGCCCCGGACCGGGTCCCGAAGGGCCCGTGGTCCAGGGCGAGGTGGTCGACGACTGAGTCGTCGGGTGCTGCTGCCGGTCAGGCAGTTGCCTTGCGCTTCTTGGCGTTGGCACGGTGCAGGTGCGCCGGGCCGATCTCTCCGCCGCGCAGCAGCTCGAGGCGCTCCTTGAGGATGTCCTCGAGCTCCTTCTCCGAGCGGCGCTCCAGGAGCATGTCCCAGTGCGTGCGAGCAGGCTTCTCCGCCTTCTCCTCGGGCTTGATGCCCGCGGTGCTGAGTGCCTTCGCCCCACAGCGAGGACACTCCCAGATCGCAGGGATGTCCGCCTCGACCGACATCGTGACCTCGAACTCGTGACCCTGCTCGCAGCGGTATCCGACCTGCTGTCGGGCTGCGAACTCGATCCCGCGCTCGTCTTCGAAACTCTGGCCGCCGAGCCGTGCGCCACGTAGCGTGCGCTCCGCCATTGAGCCACCTCCAGATGATGTGTGCTGACCCCGAGTGAGTCGGGAGTGGAACGATCGGATYCACCATCCGTGACGCCATTCGTGCAGCGTCGTACGTTCTCTGTTCACTCCAAGGTAGCGGGGTGGCCAAAGATCCGACCAATCAACCGGGAGGGTCCCACCCGATCGGGTGGGAGAGGTCACACGACGGCGGGGCGGGCGTTGCCCGCGTCCCGGATGCCTCGCTCGGTGTCGACGCGGGTGAGGATGTAGCCGCCGAGCAGGAAGAACGCGATCAGCGCGAAGATCGCGGGCCGGTAGGAGTCGGTGAACTGGTAGACGAGACCGAAGACCAGCGTCCCGAACCACGACGTCCCACGGTCCATCGCGTGGTAGAAGCTGAAGTACTCGGCCTCCTTGCCGCGGGGGATGAGAAGCGAGTAGTAGGACCGGGCCAGGGCCTGGGTGCCGCCGAGCACGATGCCCACGGCGACGCCGAACACCATGAAGAGGGCCACGTTTCCGGCGGGCAGGAACAGTGCCGCGGTGACGATGACCATCCAGATCACCAGCCCCATGAGGATCGTCTTCTTGGCGCCCTGACGCTGGGCCAGCCGCCCGAAGAGCAGCGCGCCGAAGAACGCGACGAACTGCACCAGCAGGATCGTGCCGATCAGCACCGACTGCCCGTGCCCGAGCTGCTCGGAACCGTACGTCGACGAGCTGGCGATGACGGTCTGGATCCCGTCGTTGAAGAACAGGTAGGCGACCAGGAAGGTCAGCGCCATCGGGTAGTTGCGCATGTCGCGCAGCGTCTGGGCGAGCTGGCCGAAGCTGCGCGCCACGACGTTGCCCTCGGCCGGCTCGACATTGGTCGGCGGGTGGTTCTCGAGCCGCACGAACGGGATGATCGAGAACACGGCCCACCAGATCGCCGCCGAGAGCATGCAGAGCCGTGCGGCCTCACCGGTGGACAGCCCGAAGGGCAGGATCGTGACGACGGCCAGGTTGACCGTGAGCAGCAGGCCGCCGCCGAGGTAGCCCCAGGCCCAGCCACGCGAGGAGACGCGGTCGCGGTTGGCCTCGTCGGAGATGAGCGGCAGGATCGAGTCGTTGACGACCATCGACGCGGCCAGGCACAGGTTGGCGCCGATCACCGCGACCGCGCCGATCTGCCAGTTCTCCCCGCGGCAGAACCACAGCAGGGAGGCGAACGCCGCACCCGTCCAGGCGAAGCCGGCGAGCCACTGCTTCTTCTTCTCGGTGCGGTCCATCATCGCCCCGAGCGGCGGCAGGATCAGGGCCGAGAGGATCGTGGAGAACGTCACGAGGTAGGACGGCAGCGATCCCGGGGCCACCGCCAGCCCGAGCACGCTGATCCGGTTGTCGACCGCCGCCTCCTTCGCGATCGCGATGAGGTAGGGCGCGAGCAGCACGGTGCCGATGGTGGTGACGTAGGCACTGTTGGCCCAGTCGTACCAGTACCAGGCCTTCTGCTCGCGCTCCTGCGCCAGGGGCCGCAGGTCGGCGATGCCGCCGGGCGCGTCGGGGTTGGTCACGTTGGTTCCTCCCACAGGCCACGGCTGCGCAGCACGTCCCTGAGTATGTCGGTGCGGTCGGTCATGAGGCCGTCGACGCCACGGTCGACCAGCTCGTTCATCTCGGACGGGTCGTCGATGGTCCACACGTGCACGTCGAGGCCGTTGGCGTGCGCGCGGCGCACCAGCCCGGGGGAGACCACGACCAGGCGCCCGCGCCGGTGCGGCACCTGCAGGGCGCGGGGCTGGTCCCCGGTGAGGCGGCGCACGAGGCGGGCGCTGGGGAGCACGACGTACGCCGCGACCTCCAGCGGGTGCGCCGACGTGGCCACCCGGCCGCCGGTCCGGCGGCGGAACGCGTGCATGCGGCGGATGGAGAAGGAGCCGACGACGACCCGGTCCCAAGCCGCACGCTCGTCGAGGAAGGCCGCCAGCGCCTCCACGGCCCCCTCGGACTTGAGGTCGATGTTGAAGCGGGCGTCCGGGAAGGCGTCGAAGAGCTCGGCCAGCGTCGGGACCCGCTCCCGGCCGCCGATCAGGGCCTGCTGGACGTCGGCGTACGACGTCTCGGAGATGGAGCCGACCCGGTCGGTGACCCGGTCGAGCACGGTGTCGTGGAAGGCCAGCAGGACGCCGTCGCTGGTGACGTGGACGTCGGTCTCGAGGTGGCGGTAGCCGAGCGAGACCGCGTGGCGGAAGGCCGCCATCGTGTTCTCGAGGCCCTCGATGTCCGGGTGGTAGGCGCCGCCGCGGTGCGCGAAGGCGAGCACCGTGGGGCGCTGGCGGGACTCGTGCCGTGTCACGCGAGCAGTATGGGCCCCACCGGGAGTACCGTCTGGGAAATGGAGTCCCTCACCTGCCCGCGTTGCGGGACCGAGATGCGCGAGCGCTCGCTGGGCCTCGCCACCGTCAACCAGTGCCCCGACGGCCACGGCGTGTTCCTGGACCGTGCCGACATGGGGACGCTCGTCGAGGCGGAGACCGACTGGCACGCCGGCTCGGCCACGCGCACGGCCCCGCTGCCGCGCATCACCCCGGACATGACCGCGCCGCCGGCCGCCGCCAAGCGGACGAGGGCGTGGGTGGAGACCCTCTTCGACTGAGACCGGTGAGCAAGCTCGATCAGATGTCTCGGAACGTCTCGATGTTGGCGCCGAGCAGGTTGAGCCGCTCCGCGAGGTCCTCGTAGCCGCGGTGGATGACGTACGTCGACCGCAGCACCGAGGTGCCCTTCGCGGCGAGCATGGCGATGAGGATCACCACGGCCGGTCGCAGGGCCGGCGGGCAGACGATCTCGGCACCCGACCAGTGGGTGGGGCCCTCGACGAGCACGCGGTGCGGGTCGAGGAGCTTGACCTGGGCGCCGAGCTTGTTGAGCTCGGTGAAGTAGATGGCCCGGTTCTCATAGACCCAGTCGTGCAGCAGGGTCTGGCCGTCGGCGACCGCCGCGATCGCGGCGAAGAACGGCAGGTTGTCGATGTTGAGCCCGGGGAACGGCATCGGGTGGATCTTGTCGAGCGGCGCACGCAGCGAGCTCGGGTGCGTGGTGATGTCGACCAGACGGGTCCGGCCGTTGGCGGCGACGTACTCCTCCGACTGGGAGTAGATGAAGCCCATCTCCTCGAGGATCGCGAGCTCGAGCTCCAGGAACTCGATCGGCGCACGCCTGATGGTGATGGACGACTGGGTGACGATCGCGGCCGTCAGCAGTGACATCGCCTCGATCGGGTCCTCCGAGGGGGAGTAGTCGACGTCCACGTCGATGACGGCCTGTCCGGTGACGGTCAGCGTGGTGGTGCCGATGCCCTCCACGATCACGCCCAGCTTCTGGAGGTAGAAGCAGAGGTCCTGGACCATGTAGTTGGACGAGGCGTTGCGGATCACCGTGGTGGCGGGCCGGAGCGCGGCCGCCATCAGCGCGTTCTCGGTCACGGAGTCGCCGCGCTCGGTCAGGACGATGGCGCGGTTCGGCTCGATGGTGCGGTTGACGCTCGCGTGGTAGCTGCCGTCCGTCGCCTTCACGTCGAGGCCGAAGGGCCGCAGCGCGGACATGTGGGGCTCGACGGTGCGCTCGCCGAGGTTGCAGCCGCCGGCGTAGGGCAGGTCGAACTCGTCGTAGCGGTGCAGCAGCGGGCCCAGGAACATGATCACCGAGCGGGTACGCCGCGCGGCGTCCTCGTCGATGCGCGCGAGGTTGAGCTCGGTCGGCGGGATGATCTCGAGGTCGTTCTGGTCGTTGAGCCAGCGGGTCTGCACGCCCAGGGAGGTCAGCACCTCGAGCAGGCGGTTGACCTCCTCGATCCGCGCGACCTTGCGCAGCGTGGTCCGGCCGCGGTTGAGCAGCGAGGCACAGAGCAGTGCGACACCGGCGTTCTTCGAGGTCTTGACCTCGATCGATCCCGACAGGGTGGTCGGTCCGGTGACGCGCAGGTGCGTGGGGCCGGCGCCCAGCGCGACGATCTCGGAGTCGAGTGCCGCGCCGATGCGGGCCAGCATCTCGAGGGAGAGGTTCTGGTGACCCTTCTCGATGCGGTTGATGGCGCTCTGGCTGGTGGCCAGGAGCTCGGCGAGCTGGTGCTGGGTCAGCCCCCGGTGCTTGCGGGCGTCCCGGATCAGGTTGCCGATGCGGCCCTTGTAGTCGGTCTCCATGCCGACCAAGGTATCTCAGATATGAGATACGACAACTCTCCTCGAAAGCCGTGTCGGTCACCCCCTCCGGGGGCATGCGAGGATCGGCGACATGCGTGCAACCACCATCCATGCCCCCGGCGACATCCGCGTCGAGGACGTCCCCGACCCGACCATCCAGGCGCCCACCGACGCCATCGTCAAGGTGGCCGCCGGCTGCATCTGCGGCTCGGACCTGTGGCCCTACCGGGGGGCCAACGACGTCACTCCCGGGGACACCATCGGCCACGAGTGCATCGGGGTGGTGGAGGAGGTCGGCAGCGAGGTCACCGACTTCAAGGCCGGCGACTTCGTCATCGTGCCGTTCGACCACTGCGACAACACCTGCGTGCACTGCCGGGCCGGGGCCCACTCGGGCTGCGTCAACCTCGGCTTCACCTCGAGCGGCCAGGCCGAGTACACCCGGGTGACCCAGGCGAACGGCTCCATGGTCAAGACCGACGGCACGCCCGACCGCTCGCTGTACCCCTCGCTGCTGACGCTCTCCGACGTGATGGCCACCGGTTGGCACGCCGCGGTCTCGGCCGGTGTGACCCGGGGGAGCACGGCCGTGGTCGTCGGCGACGGCGCGGTCGGCCTGTGCGGCGTCCTCGCCGCGGCCCAGCTCGGCGCCGAGCGGGTCATCGCCATGTCGCGTCACGAGCCGCGCCAGGACATCGCGCGACGCTTCGGGGCCACCGACATCGTCGCGGAGCGCGGCGAGGAGGGTGCCGCTCGCATCGCCGAGCTCACCGGCGGGGTCGGCGCGGACGCCGTCCTCGAGTGCGTCGGGACCGGCGACTCCATCACGCAGGCCTTCTCGGTCGCCCGTCCCGGCTCGACGGTCGGCTTCGTGGGCGTGCCCCACGGCGTCGAGCTCCCCGTGCGCCGGATGTTCCAGCGCAACATCGGTCTCGCCGGTGGCATGGCGCCGGTCCGCAAGTACCTCCCCGAGCTGCTCGAGCTCGTCGTCAGCGGCGCCATCGACCCAGGCCTCGTCTTCGACATGACCCTGCCGCTGGAGCAGTCCCCGGAGGGCTACCGCGCGATGGACGAGCGTCGCGCCATCAAGGTCCTGCTGGAGCCGTGAGATGACCTCCACCTCCGCCGACCTGGTGGTCGGACCGCTGCTGCGCCACGTCGACGAGACGTCCGCCTCCGTCTGGGTCGAGACCCGCGAGCGCTCGCGGGTCACCGTGACGCGCGAGGGCGAGTCCTGGTCGGCCGGCACCTTCACGGTGCACGGGCACCACTACGCCCTGGTCGAGCTCAGCGGGCTCGAGCCGGGGTCGCGGGCGGCGTACTCCGTGTCGATCGACGACCGGCCCGTGTGGCCCCCGGAGGGTTCCACGCTCCCGGAGCCGGTGATCGCCACGCTGGTGCCGGGCAAGCCGCTGCGGATGGCGTTCGGCTCGTGCCGCACCTCGGTGTCGCACGACAAGAAGGGCAACACCACCCACGGCATCGACGCGCTGCGCACGTACGCGCTGCGGATGGCCGGGGTGTCCGAGGCGCACGACCCCGACCCCGACCTGGCCGAGCCTCGCTGGCCGGACCTCGTGCTCTTCCTCGGCGACCAGGTCTACGCCGACGAGACCACCGACGCGATGCGCGAGTTCATCAGTGCACGCCGTGACATCGAGCAGCCGCCGTGGACCGAGCTCCAGGACTACGAGGAGTACGCGCACCTCTACTCCCTGGCGTGGACCGACGACACCAACCGCTGGCTGCTCTCGACGCTGCCGTCCGCGATGATCTTCGACGACCACGACATCCGCGACGACTGGAACACCTCGCAGTCGTGGCGCGACGAGATGGAGGCCACCTCGTGGTGGCACGGACGGATCGTGGCCGGGCTGGCGTCGTACTGGGTCTACCAGCACCTCGGCAACCTCTCGCCGCAGGCACGCCTCGAGGACGAGATCTGGCGCCGGGTGGTCGAGCACACGGGTGAGGACGAGCTCGACCTCACCGAGGTGCTCGACGCGTTCGCCGAGCGGGTCGACCAGGAGCCGCAGACCTACCGGTGGAGCTACGCGCGCGAGTTCGACGACCAGGCCCGCCTGGTGGTGGTGGACTCCCGCGCCGCCCGCGTGCTGGACCCGGACAAGCGTGCGCTGCTCGATCCCGACGAGCTGGCGTGGCTCGACGAGCACATGCGCGGCGACGTCGACCACCTGCTCATCGGCACCTCGCTGCCCTTCATGCTCGCCCGCGGCCTGCACCACCTCGAGGCGGCCAGCGAGGCGATGGCGGCCGGGGCGTGGGGCGAGCGCGGGGCCGGTGTGGGGGAGTGGGCCCGCAAGCTGGTCGACCTCGAGCACTGGGCCGCCTTCCAGGACAGCTTCCGGCGCGTGGCGGAGATGGCGATCGAGGTCGCGGCGGGCAAGCGGGGCCGGGCGCCGGTGAGCGTGACCTTCCTGTCCGGCGACGTGCACCACAGCTACGTCAGCGAGGCCCGGTTGTCCCGGCGTACGGCACGCCGCAGCCCGGCGCTGCAGAGCAGGCTGATCCAGGCGGTGTGCTCGCCGATCCGCAACCCGCTCTCGCGCAACATGCGCTTCGCGACGGCAGTGCTCAGCTACGGCGTGGCCGGTCCACTGGGACGCCTGGCGTCGAGGTCGACCAAGGTGCCGACCAGCCCGATCACGTGGAAGTACGCCGAGGGGCCGTGGTTCGACAACAACCTCGCGTTCCTGGAGCTGGCACCGAGGTCGCTGCGGATGTGGTGGGTGAGCGGCAAGGTCGTCGACGGCGACCACGAGGCGCCGCAGCTGACCAAGGTCGCGGACTACACCCTGGGCGACTAGCTGTGATGTCCAGCCAGGTTGTCCGACCGGGTGATGGGCGGGAGGCCACCGAGGGCTGAGTGTGGCCGGTGGTGGTTGTACTGGTGTAGCCATCCTGCCAGCGCGGCACGTCGGGCAGATTCGGAGTTGTAGAGCTTCTTGTAGGCCCAGCCGTCGGCCATGGTCCGGTGGAGTCTTTCGATCTTGCCGTTCGTCTGTGGTCGCCGTGGTCGAGTTCGCTTGTGTGTGATGCCGAGGTCCGMGCAGCTGTCGCGCCACAGGTGCGAGACGTAGGCCGAGCCGTTGTCGGACAGCACGCGCTCAACGGTGACGCCGCGCTCGGCGAACCAGGCGACTGCGCGGTACAAGACGCCGGCCGCGGTGACGGCCTTCTCATCGTCGTGGACCTCGGCGTACGCGACACGGGAGTAGTCGTCGATCACGGTGTGCACGAAACAGGTGCCGACCCGGGGCTTGTAGTGCGCAGCCTTCGCGCCCGTGCGGTCYCGCGTTGCTTGTCGATTCCAGTCACCTTGGGTCTTGCCGACGAATCGCCAACCCCCACCGTCGGGGATGTTGCCGAACTTGGTCACGTCGACGTGGATCATCTCGCCCGGTCGTTCGCGTTCGTAACGGCGAGCGGGCTCGCCGGTGACGCGGTCGATGTGGCTGAGTCGGTTGAGTCGACACCGGACCAGAACCGCATGGACCGTCGAGGCGGGCATGTCCAACTTGGCTGCGATCTGCACCGGTCCCAGGCGCTGCTTCCAGCGCAGATGCACGATCTTCCGAACCATCGGCTGCGGGGTCTTTGCGTGCTGGCGGTGTCGGGCCGAGGGCCGGTCGAGCATGCCGTTCACGCCTTCGTCGCGGTAGCGCTGGGCCCATTTCGCGGCAGTGCGCCAAGAGACGTTGMAGAACTCGGCCGCTCGCGACGGTGGCCAGCCGTCGTCAACGATCAGGCGCGCCAGACGGAGTCGATGTTTCGGGGTCAGAGCCGCGTTAGCGTGGACCATGAAGGCCTCCTCGTGGGTGAAGTCCTAGACAGCTCCACTCCACATCCGGGAGGCCTTCACCTATCTACGGCTCGCCGTACCCACTCGCACAACGTGCCTGGGCATCACAGCTAGCCACCCCACGCCCTCTGCTCGAGAGAATCGAGCGCGGCCAGGACATCGGCGTTCCCTCGCAGATGCAACACGTCGATGGGACGAGCACCCTCGAGGTAGGAGTCGTGACCAAACAGCCAGTCGTGGACGATCTTGGGGGCATAGATCAGTGACCCACGACCCACCACGTGGTCCAGATCGACGAGCAACTTCGCCTGTGCCGGCGTCGGCATCACCGTGCCGGCGCGCCACTTGGACAAGAGTGGACGCGTCACACCGAGGCACTCCGCCACCCGCGTAGCCGTGCCGAGGGCGTCGATGAGGAACTCAACGCGAGTTGCCACCAGCGATTCGAGGGTCTGACTGCTCCATGCCATGGCGCCATCCTCGCCCTCGCAACTGACAATCCCGCGAGTACGGGCGGAGGTCGCCGAGAGCCGGCCCGGAGGGAACCTAGGTCTGAGGGTGACTTCAACCGGCCGGGGGATCGGCGACGGGTGCAGAAACGGTTGCAGGAACCCCTCCAGAAGCCCGTTTGATAACGATTTGCCGCACGGCCCACCACGAGCCCTCACACGGCACCCGGTAGGCCTCTGACCTGCGCAAACACCTAGCCGCAGGTCTCAAAGATGACGGAGCTCGGCTAGGCCCGAAGACGGTTACGCGCCGCTACGGATCGGGCGGTTTGGGTTCGACTCTTGGCGCGCATTTCGACAAAGCAGCATATGCGAGCTCGCTGCCCTGCGGTCTTGTCCTTCTCCGGGCTGACTGTTGAGCGACCACCCGCTCACCCGCGGCCGACCCATGTCGGTGGTGCAGGCGACACCGGCGCGGTGAGTACAGCCGCGGGCCCGGCTCTGGTGAGCCGGCGCGCTCTTCGGATATCGATGGCGACGACTTGCTGATCCTCGACGCCTCCGACGGCGTGCAGTTGCGCGCCCTTCGAGCCACCTGCTGTCCGTCCGTTGTGGCGGCCGCGTCGAGAGCGCCGCACCAAGCGGGCAGTTCGGCATGCCTGTCGAAACCGGCACCGCAATCGTCAGGGTCGGAGCTGGACCGAAGGAAAGTATTCCTTGGACCATGTTCGCGCGGCCCCGTCCATCGTGAACACCTCGGCGTTGAGTCGTTCGCCAAGGATGATGAGCTGTTCGTCGGTCAACCCGGGACATGAGAAATCCTCAGTAGCTGAGCGTGCGTGGAGCTCGAGCTGGCGGCGGCAGTCATGAGCGGACTCGTCCTCGGCGATGTGTAGTTCGCGCCCTTGGAACCGCCCTCGGTGGATGTCACGCAGACCCCGTCGAGCCTCGCCACGTGGAATCCCGCGCCCAGCAGCAGCCGGAAGCGAATGACTCAGGAGCTCGAGTGCGACACGGTGCGGCAACAGCACGTCGGAATGTCCTTCCATCGCGTCGCGCACGCCCGGGCTGTCATGGACGTCTGGGTGAAGCATCACGTGGGTATCGAACAGCGGGCCGCGGACGCGACCTCCCCCGGTACGGGCCATCCGGCTGACCGGAGCCGTGCCGAGCGCCGCAAGCGCGTCGAACGGACCGGGCCGGTACCCGCCCTGCACGCGGGGCGCCTGGGCCGAGACGCGGACGTAGAGGCTTTCGTTGTAGAGATCAACGACGAGCTGCGCCAGCGAGTCGCTCTTGGCCACGACGTGGGTGCGTACCCGCGCTCCGTCGTCGCGCACTACGTCATCGAGCTCCCGAATCGCTCCGATCATGACCAACTGGTGGACGTACAGCTCGTACTTGCTGACCAGGTCGCGTGCTTGGGTCGTCAGGCGGATGCTCGACCGAACCACCGCCTCGTCCCTTAGCAGCACGACGAGCTGCTGACCTTCAGGCAACGCGGGGGCGCGGCCCAAGAACGAGAGCGTCTCCGCATACCTTTCTCGTGCTTCCGGCGTGAGGTCCGTGCATGACTTCTCCGAGATTCTTGCGACCGTGTCGGAAAGGACGCAGAAGACTGACGACCGCATCTCGGAGGGGAGTTTCGGCACGGCGCGTCCATGGGCGAGGTCAACAGTCGCTTCCAGGTCGAGGAGCACTATGTCGGACGAGCGCTCCACCAACTCGCTCCGGCTGATGCGGATCACTCTGGGTCCGGCGGGAACGTCGGGACGACGTCTTCGAGGTCGTCGTAGTCGCTGTACTCGAGCAGCAACTCGGCCTGACGTAGCCACGCTTGGCGGGTGCGCGCGAACGCAGAGTCAAGCATCTCGACGCAGCCGACCACGCCCATGCTCGCCTTGTCGACGTACATGGTGGGAGCGAAGGACCCCTCGGTAGCTGTGAGCTCGGTCCACGCGGTGGCCGAGAACCTCCCCGAGCGGTAACAGATCGGCAGGAGCATCCCCCATGGGTGGCGCTCGCGGAGCCGGGTAGCAAGGACGTGTCCCTCCAAGCGCGTCGTGCCGCCCTCGGGCGGGAAGTCGTGGTCGAGGATCAGGACAAACGGCTCCTCGCGTCGGATGAGCGCCGGTACGGCGCTCGTCAGCTGCTGATACGTCACGACCTCGCGGCCCGGGTAGTCGAACCCGAGGTAGGCAACGTCGTCCCGCAGCACATCTGGGTCGTCGTCGACGACGACGACCGGCAGCTTCCGAGAATTCACTTCAGCGCCCTTCCTGCGGGGAGCTCGATCGTCACCCACGCGCCGCCGCCCTGGTCCAGCGCCGCGAGGCGCCCGCCTGCCAGGTCGACGCCTTCGGCGGTCGATCGTAGACCGATCCCCAGTCCGTGGTCTGGCGAACTCGTGTAGTTCCAAGACCGGATATCGTCCATGAGGTTGGGGGGYAGCCCAGAGCCGTTGTCCCGTACTCCGATCGTTACGATCCCGTATCGCTGGTCGTCGCCTAGCTGCGGAGCTCGGAAGTGCGTCGACACCGATATCCGGAAACCCCCCTCCGGTGTGCGTCCTTGCGAGCGCAGGAGGTCGCCCTGCTTGACGCTGTTGCTTATCAAGTTTTCGATGAGGAATGCGACAAGCCCCGCGTTGGCCTCGGTAGTGAGGCCCTCCTCGAGGTCGCGCTCCACCATGATCGACAAACGGTCGGTCGTGGACCGGAAGGACGCAAGGACCTCGTCGATGACGGGTTCGAGCAGGGTCGTCCCGCTCACGTCGTCACGCTCGCCGATCCGCAGCAGGCGGCGCAGCCGTTCAATCCGTTGGCCGGCCTCCTCAAGACTTGGCCGCACGAGGGTCAGTGCCGCACGCGCTCGGTCGTCGGACTCCTCCGCCCGCCGAAGGACCGGGAGGGCGTCGTTCAGGTTCTTCCCTGGAACGGCCATCATGTGAAGCACGAGACCCTGGAAGTTGCGAAACTGCTCGGCTGTGAGTACGTCCGCCCGCCGCTCGCCTGAGACGGGGTCGCAAAGGTCTTCGATGCCGGTGACGTGGCTTGGGGCTGACGGGAAAAGCGCGGGGTGCAGGTCGGCCGGCATGATGACCCCCAGGTGCTCAGCGAGGCGGTGCAGGACCGAGACGGCATGGCCGTCGCGTCGGGCCTGGGCACGGCGCAGCTCGACCGCGAGGACGGAGCGGCAGTCGTCATTGACGTCGGCTGTACCAAGTGCGGTCAACACGTGACGGGGCTCGACGGTGTTGAACTCGCCGGAAGCGCGTGCCAGCCGAAGGAAGTCCGGTGAGCTCCACTCCATGCCGTCAACCCCCAGCCCGGCCGCGGCGAGGTCAACTTCGGGACCCGAGCCCGCGCGCCCCGCTGCCTCCAGACGGTCGAGCTGTGCGTCGCGGCTGGCACGGTGCTCGATCGTGTCGAAGGCGCGGTGCACTCGATCGACTCCAGCAACCAAGCCGTAGCGCGCGTGGGCCGCGCTGATCGCGGACAGGGTCGCAACCAACCCGTCGTGAGCGGTGTGGCACGACCGGAGGCGGCTACGGACGTCGTTGGCGAGCGGACCGTACGCCTTATAGCGGCTCGTCGGGTAGGAGTCGGCTATGCGCAGCAGCTCGCCTTGGCTGAAGTTGGCGTCGACCGCGGACAGTCCTGGAGCAGAGCGGAGTGCGGCTATGGCCTCTAAGAGGACTTCTTCGCCCCGGGCGAGGCACGTGGCAACGTTTTCCCGAACTGTCGTTGGGGTGCTCTCGCTGGACTCGACCCGGGAGATCGAGAGACCACCCACGACGAAGGTCGTCCACAGACCTGCCGTCATCGACTGACCGCCGAGCAGTGTTCGGACTCGGTCGAGGTGACCGAGCCGGGCTTCGCGCGGCAGTGCCACCATGAGTGACTCGAGCGTCGCGGGCGTGGGGTCGATCCGGGCGCTCGTCAGCCGCTCCACCTGTCGGTCGATATGCGAGTAACGACCGACCTGGTTGAGCTCCGCGAAGGCCTCCACGAACGCGCGAACCGACTCGGTCGCCCGGTGCTGCAGCCGCAGTGCCTCCTCCCTGCCGGGCGTCGGCGGCTGACTCTGATTGACCCGTAGCTGGCGTCGCACCCAGATCATGCGCTGGATGGTGGCTCCGCAGTCGCGCTCCCACCGGTCTGGTCGGCCCCATCGGAGGGCGCGCACCCAGCTCTGGATGACGGATGGCGGACACGCGATCAGGACCTGGTCGTCGCCGAAGTCCCACAGCTGCTCCAGTATCTCGAGCGCGCGCGCGGGCTGCCGCTCGACGGTGAAACGGTCCGCCACGGCCGCGACCAGGTCGGCGTACTCGTCACTGCGCCTTTCGAACGGCAGTGYCGCCAAAGCTGCGGTCCATGCGTCCAATTCGTCTACGGGCAGCTCAGCGACCCGTAACAGCCCGTGCATCACTAGTGCCTGGTTGACGTGGGGAGGAAGCGAACCGGCCCGCGGGAAAACGATCTCAAGCAGGGAAAGGTCATCCGCGGCGGTGAGGGACGCGACAGCTCTGAGCTGGTCCGACTCAGCCTGCTCGCGGGCGGCGCCCAGCCAAGCACAGACACTCTCTCCGTTATCGAGCAGAAGCCGAAGAACCGTGTGCCACGTCTCCTCGTCGACTCGGAAGTGAGTGCGGTGGCCGAGTAACCACGAGACCGCGACATCAGCACCGCGAGCAACCATGACGGCAGCGAGGATCTCCTCGAGCATTCGGACGGTGACCCGGACACCCTGCCAGGACGCAAGCACGTCGGCGGCCAGCAGCGGACGTGTGAGTGCAGCCGACCGGATTGTCCTTTGCACGATCTCCATCGAGAAGCACGACCTGCCGTCGCGCATGGCGGCGCTCAGGACTTCCACCGCATCGGAGACCAGGTCGGCGTTAAGCAGCGCGTTCAGTCGGCGGTTCTGCGCTTCGGCCAACTGGAACCGCGGCAACTGCTTATGCTTCTCGTGAAGGCCCGCAGCTTCGAGCCAGCGGCCGGAGTTCTCGTAGGCACACGTCAGTGCAAACAGCATCTCGCCGCCGTCATCCTCGGGGCCGAACGGCGAGGCGGCGCACAGCGCCGTAACGGCGTCGACATCGCCTTTCATGGAGAAGCTGCGGGCCGCGGTGCCGTAGAGGCGGGCGCTGCTCTCACGCGCGTTCTCGGCCACGGCAATCGCCACTCGCACAAGCTCCAGGTCGCCCCCACGAGCGGCCCGGCCGACGATGCGGATGGCTGCCGCGCTATCGCCGAACCCTCCGGCCGCTTCGGCGCGTCGCACCTTGGACGCTATCCCGGCCGTGCCGATACCACTGGCCAAAAGGGCCTCGTCGAGTCGATCCTGTGCTTCCTGGTCGAAGCGCAGCGAGGCGTGTTTGGCAGACTCCAACCGGTCGTCGATCCAGGTCGGGGCGAGGTCGACGAGCGACTCGATAGTCGCGACTGCTCCATCGATGTCGCCGCAGCGCAGCTGCCACTGCACCAGGAGCGTCCGTGGTCCCACGGCCTCAGGAAATGCGTCCACGTGCCGCCGGAACGCGCCGGAGACCACATCGCGCTGCTCAGTGAAGTGCTGCAACTGCGACAACACCGCACGGCAAACTCGCTCGTCTTCGGAGTTCCGGACCTGCGCTGCGTGCAGCTTATCGAGGTTGCGTGCATCGACCTCGAACCTGTCCTGAGCGTTCCCGGAGTCAGAGGTCTTGAGTCGGGACAGGACCAACTCGGCGGACGGGATCGCGTCGGTGGTGCTGTTGTAGACGGCGTACCGGAGGTTCTCGAGAAGTCTGATGAGGTCGGGATCCGGTGATGCGGTCATGGCTGGAGGCTAGTTGCTCTAGACCCACAGTACGCAGGTCGTTGTCAAAGCGGGCTGTCTTACGGCCGGGGCTGCACGCGCATCATCTCCCGCCGCGCCAACGGCCTTCTCTAAACTCGGACGACTTCGGCCTAGCGTCATAGTGCAGCGCGCGTTCTCGCATTGAACCGGCCTGCTGGTGCATGCTCTGCGACCTGGCATCGTGCTAGAAGCGAACTGGGCATGTCGAACCTGTGAGCGGCGCACCCTGTACTTGACCCGGTCGACACGACGGCGCTCAGGGGAATCTCAGCGCATACGGGGCATGTCCGAGGCTTGGGCGTCACACGCGTTGTGGTGCCCGAGTTGCATCACAGGTCTGGAACGAGTCGAGCCCAACCGGCCGTCCCTCGATCTGGCTGCCGCCGCTGCGGCCTCGAGCTCGAACTCAAATCGACAAAGATCAGCGGGCGCCGACGGCCGACTGGTGCGACAAAGTCTCACCTCGCGAGGCGGACGGTCGACGTCCTCCGCGTGGTTGAGTCTCTTCCAATCAAGTTCACCCTCGCTGAGTTGTACGTCGCAGGAGCCGAATTGGCTGCGCTCGACCCGGTTAACCGGCATGTTCGGGACAAGATCAGGCAGCAGTTGCAGGTCCTGCGCGATGCGGGTCGACCCAGATTCCGCGGGCAGGGAGTACACGCGCCTCGCACCCGAGCTTGAGACAGATTGGCCGCGGTCGAGCGCATTAGGAGTCCCCGGACTGCGTAGCACGGACCATACGGCCCGCAAGCCTCTTCCAAACGATGATCAGCCGAGTGGCCCGCTCCCTTCGACACGGGTGACCGGCCACCGAGTACCGGGACCGCCTGCAGACCTGCCTGCGCCGCGTGGTCGGTGTCACGGGTAGCTGCGCAGCTATGGCAGCGCCGCACGCACGGAGACGTTCCATCCCCCTGATTGAGGGTGCAGAAGCAGTTGCAGGAACCCCTTCAGAAGCCGTCCTATAACGAGCTCCCGCACGACCCACCACAAACCTCACGCGGCATCCAATGCGGCTCCGACCTGCGCAAGAGTCTGTGAGCGCGCCTTGAAGATGACATCCCCGCGTGCCGCGCTAGTGAGACTCCACCACATGCTCTTGAGGACTCGATGTACATCGTGTACATTCAATCTCAAGCGGCCGGTTGCGGCCGCGAACCGCACCACACTCAGGAGCACCACCATGGCCACCACCCACTTCCCAACCATGGCCGAGGGCCGAAACCACTTCAAGGACGTTCTCGACGCAGCAGTCGAAGGGCGCCCTGCGTCGGTTAGTCGTGATGACACCCGAGTGGCCGCAGTGGATGCTAGGCGACTCGTTCACTTCCTCAGCAGTCTGCGCCCAGCACGTGCGCAGCTCGTTGCCGAGGACGGCGGATGGAGCTTGTTCCTGCCTGGCTTGCCGATCGCAGCGTCCGGGGAATCAGTCGAGGAAGCGCTAGACGAAGGGGTCGAAGCTCTCCGCGACTACGCCGAAGCGTGGTCCGATCGGCTACGTCTTGCCCCGAATCACGAGGACAACTGGGGAGTCGTTCAGTTGGTCGAGCTGTCGTCCGATGGACAGCTGAAGGCTTGGCTGCGCGGGCGGTGAAGTTTCCGGCGGCCACACGGAAGGACCACCAGACCTTCTGTGTAACTGAGGGATGGGAGAAGCGGAAGTCAGCCCGAGGCAAAACAGGGGATCATCACCGCTACGAACTTGTGCTCTCAGACGGACGCATTCTCTACACACGCGTCAGTTTCCCGGTGAACGACCGCGATACATACGGCCCGCAGTTATGGAGTCATATTCTTCGCGACCAACTCGACGTCACGAGCGAAGAATTCTGGGCCTGTGTGAATGAGGGGGTAAAGCCCTCTCGAGGGGTGGTGGAAGTTGAGCCTCACGAAGCGATTCCCGCCGGCGTGGTCGCGACACTCCTCGGTTTCGGTGTGCCCGAGCATGACATCCATGGCATGACCAAGCAGCAAGCGATCAAACGCATGACTGACCTTTACTCAGGGACGTCTGACTAGGACCGGCAGCCGTGCCAACGCCTCGCCTGAACGACCTCGATCTCCAGTGTGGTTGGCCGTCCCCTTCTGCGTCGGCTCCAGCACTTGCAGCGGTCGCTCGTGACGTATCGCAATCCCGGTCCGCAGAAATGCAAGGCTGTCGTTAAGCAGTGGGTTGGGCCTCCCAGCTTCAATACCTCATCCGCTCCTCTGGTGACCCCGGCGCGGCGCACTGCAACTGTGGCGCGGACGGAGCTGCACGCGAGATGGGGCAGTCCCTGAATGGAATATGGTGGCAGCCGTTGTCGGTCGCTATCCGCCCCAAGCCGTCTGTTCGAGCGAGTCAAGCGCGGCCAGCACATCGCCGACCCCTCGAAGATGCAACACGTCGATGGGCCGAGCTCCCTCGAGATACGAGTCGTGGCCAAACAGCCATTCGTTCACGATCTCGGGGACGTAGATCAGCGACCCGCGTGCCACCACGTGGTCGAGATCGACCAGCAGCTTCGCCTGTGCCGGCGTCGGCATCACCATGCCGGCACTCCACTTAGACAGCRGAGGACGGGTGACACCCAGGCACTCCGCTACTCGCGTAGCCGTACCGAGAGCCTCGATGAGGAGCTCGACGCGAGTCGCCACCAGCGCTTCGAATGTAGGACCCTTCCGTGCCATGGCGACATCATCGCCCAAGCAACCGACAGTCCCGCGAGTGTGAGTTGCAGGGCCACGACCGATGGCGAGGCGCATCGACTTGGGCCTGATGACGACCACACCATCCAACGGGCTCTTCACAACTCGGTGCAGAAACGGTTGCAGGAACCCCTCCAGAAGCGTGTTTGATAACGATTTGCCGCACGGCCCACCACGGGCCTTCACGCGGCGTCCAACACGCCTCTGACCTGCGCAAACGTCCGCAAGCGCTCCTCGAAGATGACTTGACTCGATTGGGCCCGAAAAGCGTTACGCGCCGCTACGGATCAGAAGGTTTGGGGTTCGAATCCCTACAGGCGCGCAGATGGACCCCGGCTGACCTACAGGTTGGTCGGGGTCCTTGTCGTTGGACGGCCTGTCGCATCACGTCGAGGTGCTCAGGTCTCGTCCTCGATCACATCCTCACCAAGCGGTACGTCCACACAGAGGCAGCCTCGATCAAGGGAGCCGCCGAGACCCCGGCCGCGTCGGTGACTCCGAGCGCTCCGCGCCGTCACACAGTCAGTGCGTCCTTCGGCTTGAGCAGGAACGCGGCCAGGTAGAGCAACGCGACCAGGACGAGCAGGTTGCGATAGCCGGTCAGCAGCGCCGCGTACTCCAGGCAGCCGCCGACGATCGCTCCGAGCAGGTTGACGCCGAACGCCGACTGCGAGTCTCCCGATGCTGCGAACCGCTTGGCGAAGGCGATGTTCGCCAGGTAGATCGGCAGGAAGGCGAGGAGCACGGCGGCGACCAGCCGGGCTGCGAAGTCCAATTCGAGCAGCCACTCCGGCTTGATGACGTACGCCAGGAACAACGAACCGGCCACCAGCGCGAACACCGTCGGCAGGGGCGGGGTGGGGAATCTCCGCGTCGTCTCCACAGCGGCCAGCACGATCACGAGCACACCGGCGAACACCATGGCGTTCACGATCCACGTCGTGCCGAAGAGCAGCGCGAACGTCGCGATGCTCTTGGTCTCCAGCAGGAGGAACGCCGCACCCATGAAGAACAGGTCGGCGTACGGCCGCATCTCGCGGAAGGGGCCGCCGAAGATCCGCACCACGACGAGCGACAACAGCAGGATGCCTCCCAGCGCCCACAGGTAGATCGTCGGCACCATGCCACCCGGGTAGTAGAGGAACGGCGCGTCGTCACGCGCGGGCTCGACGTACGACGCGGGAAGGACGTGGTTCTCCGGTCCGCAGCGCTGGTTGACCGGCTCCTTCGCCGCGGACACGACAGCGGTGGCACCGCCGAACAGGTCGATGCAGGGCGCGTGGCCGAACACGGTGGCGACCGTGCCGCCCAACCGATCGATCAGCCAGTCCTCGCGGTAGTAGTTGTACATCGCGAGCACGCCGTCGTCGGTCAGGTGCTCGTAGGCCGACCGCATCGCCTCCTCGGTGAACAGGAACGACTCCAGTCGTATCTGCGAGGCGCCGCTCACCAGCGACAGGGAGTCGGGCAACGCGAAGAGGATCAGGTCGTACATCTCGTCGGTGCCCTCGAGGAAGGCGCGTCCGTCATTGATGTGCCGAGCAACGCGGGGACTCTGGTAGGCGTCATCGGGGTTGCGCTCCACGCCGATCTGGACGATGCGCGGGTCGATGTCGACGGCGTCGACCCGCTCGGCTCCCTTCGACAGCGCGATGGCGACGTCGGAGCCGGAGCCGGCGCCCACCACGAGCACGTTGTCGAGCGGCGTGCCGTTGCGTCGTTCGTACGGTGCCCCGTAGATCTCCGATGCTCGGGAGAGCTTCCACCGCACCGATGACATCGACTGGTGGGGGACCCCGTTCACGTCGATGTAGACCCGGGTGCCGAACTCGCGGTCCTGCACGTCGTGCGTCGAGATCTTGTAGTACGGCGACCACGACACGCCGGCCGCAACGGACTCGACCACGAGAGCCACGACGATCGCGCTGCCCGCCAGCACCGCGAGCCAGCGCTGCCACCCCCCGATCAGGACGACGAAGGCGACCGCGACCATCGAGCCCCAGACGTACGACGGCGCCCACAGCACGGACAGCAGCGCGAACAGGCCGATGCCCACGAGGGACCCGACCAGGTCCCAGCGGTACGCCGTCAGCGGAGGCAATCGGCCGAAGCAGCGGCCGACGACCTCGGCCGGACCTACGAGGATGAAGGCACTCAGCACGAACACGACCGGCAACACCAACCACGCGGGCGGGCCGGTCGTGTCCAGTGCCGTGAAGAAGATGACGTCGGCACCCGAGCGGTCCACGGACACCGGAAAGACCAGCACGGTGACGACGAGCAGCGCCAGCACCACCGGCGACCAGGGAAGCACCGACCGGCTTTGCCTCGAGATGAGGAAGCCGACCCCGATCCCCAGGAACGAGCCGAGCAGCACGAAGTTCGTGAAGTAGGACAAGTGCACGATGTTGGCGCCCAGCCACCGGATCAGGGCCAGCTCCAGGAACAGCATCAACGCACTGCCGAGGATCAGCCGAGGAACCGGCCGCCTCATCGACGACGTGGGGTGATCAGCGACCGACCCGTGGAGGTGGGTGTCCCTCATCCTCGATGCCCCCTAGCGGGGATGCTCCTGACAACGACCTCCCGATCATGGCAAAGCCCACGCCGTCCGAACACCCCACTCCCGCCCCGATCTGCCCTCGGCTCTCGACGCTCGGTCCGGTGCCGTCCCTCAGGACGGGCGCCAGCCCAGTGCCGGCGCGACGTGCGCGGCCAGGTCGCCCAGCAGTCGCACGTTGTCCGGTCGGGTGAACGCGGGCGGAAGGAAGAGCACGAGCTCGTCGGCCGCGCAGATGCCCGGGTCAGCGAGGACCGCAGTCGCGACCTCGTCGGGCGTGCCGTGATGCACGGGACTGATCCTCATGCCGGCGGGCAGGTCTGCCGTGACCACCGGCGTCAGCGCTCCCGCCGGACGCGAGGCCGCCATGCCTTCGGTGCGCCGCTGGTGGTCGTAGGCCCGGTAGGCCTCGAGCAGGGTCGGCGAGGTGCCGGGCAGGACGGAGGCGGCGACCGCGACGGGCGGTGCCTCGCCGCCCTGGACGCTCGCCCAGCGCGCGCGGTACGCCCCGATGACCCGGGCCTGGTAGTCCGGGAAGCTCTCACCTTCGGCAAGGTCGTGCAGCACGGTGCCGCAGATGATGCCGAGCCCGAGGTCGGCCGCGTGCTCCGCCGAGCCGACGCTGGCCACGCCCTGTCGGACCCGGCCGCGCAGCCCGGGGCTGTGGGGCGTGACCCGGAGCTCGGTCCCGATCGGTGCTCCCTGGCCCTCGCCGTCGACCACGTGCAGCGTCTCGCCCGCGACGCCGTCGAGGAAACGGCGCAGCCTCCGCTGCGCCTCGCTGCGCGAGTCAGTCTCGACGGGGCCGAAGACGGCGTCAAAGGCCCCGGTGGCGCCCGCCGACAGGGCGAGCTGGAGCCGCTCCCCGACGAGCAGGTCGGTGACCCCGGCGGCCTCGGCGAGCAGCACCGGGTCCTGGTAGCGCATCGGGAGGACCGCGGTGCCGAGCGAGATCGCCTCCGTGTGCTGTCCGACGGCCGCCAGGAACGGCAGCGGCGAGGACAGGTAGTGGTCGAAGTGGCGCTGGTAGACCCACCCGGACTGGTAGCCGAGCTGCTCGGCCGTACGGAACAGCTCGACGCCGTCCCGCAGGCCAGCGGCCGGACCGTTCGTGGCGTCGAAGGAGACCCTCGTGTTGAAGCCGAGGCGCAGCTTCGTGCGGGGGACGGCGGCGAGCGTGGTCACGTCGTCGACCTCGAGCCGGGGATGGAGTCCAGCAGCGTCCGGGTGTACTCCTCGCGGGGGGCGCCGAAGATCTGGGCGACGGTGCCCTCCTCGACGACGCGGCCGCGGCGGACCACGGTCACGGTGTGCGCGAGCTGGCGGATCAGCGCCAGGTCGTGAGAGACGAAGACGTACGTGATCCCGAGCTCGGCCTGCAGGGTCAGGAGCACCCGGACGATGTCGGCCTGGACGCTGACGTCGAGCGCCGAGGTCGGTTCGTCGAGCACGATGACGTCGGGCTTGAGCACGAGGGCGCGGGCGATCGCGACACGCTGTCGCTGGCCGCCCGAGAGCGCGTCCGACCGTCGCGAGAGAAGCGACCGGTCCAGCCCGACGGCGTCGATGGCCTCCTGGACCGCCACCCGCTGCTCCTCCCGTGTGCCGATCCTGAAGCGGTCAAGGGGCTCGCGGACCAGCCTCTCGACCTTCCACGTGGGGTCGAGGGAGGTGAAGGGGTTCTGGTAGACGAACTGGAGATGGCGTCGCACGGACCGCAGGGCTGCGTGCGAGCGGCCGTCGACGCGCTCCCCCGCCACCATGATCTCGCCCGAGTCGGGAGTCTCCAGGCCGAGCAGCAGACGGATGGTCGTGGTCTTGCCCGAGCCCGACTCGCCGACGATCGCGTGGGTGGTCCCTGCGGGTACCTCGAAGGACAGGTTGTCGACCGCGGTGAGGCGACTGCCGTCCACGGTGAACGAACGGGTCACCCCCCGCACGGCGATCTTCGGCACGTCGCCCGTCGCCAGCCGGCTGCGCGTCGAGCCGACCTCGCGCAGGTCGGCATAACGGTCGGGGTTGAGGGCCGGGACGTCGGCGTGCAGCTGACGGGCGTACGCCGAGGTGGGGGCGGTCGAGACCTGGGCGGTCGGACCCGCCTCCTGCACCCGGCCGTCCTTGAGCACGACCAGCGAGTCGGCACGCTCGGCAGCGATCGCGAGGTCGTGGGTGATCAGCAGCAGGCTGATGTCGAGGGAGCGCCGCAGCTCGCTGAGCAGGTCGAGGATCCGCTTCTGGATCGTCGCGTCGAGTGCCGAGGTGGGCTCGTCGGCGACCAGCAGCGCCGGCTGGGGAAGCACGGCGAGTCCGATCAGGACACGCTGCAGCATCCCACCCGACAGCTGGTGGGGGTAGGACGCCAGGACTCGCTCCGGGTCGTCGAGCCCCACCCGGGTGAGGATGTCCACCACGGCCTGACGGCGGTGGGCCTGGGACAGCTCGCCGGGCAGGAGTGCGGCCGCCTCGCGCGCCTGGGAGCCGATCGTGCGCACGGGGTTGAGCGAGCTTGCGGGGTCCTGGGGGACGAAGCCGACCGTGCGTCCCCGCAGGGCCCGGAAGTGTCGTTCGGGCAGACCCAGCACCTCCTGTCCGTGCACCTCGATCCGCCCGGTGGCACGACCGACCCCGGAGGGCAGCAGCCGCAGCAGCGAGCGGGCGATGGTCGACTTGCCCGAGCCCGACTCCCCGATGAGGGCAAGGCTGTGTCCGCGCGGCAGCTCGAAGGAGACGTCGGAGACGACCTGGTGGCCGCCGTAGGACACGTTCAGGCCGTCCACGCGCAGCAGCGGTCCCTCCGCCTTGCTCGGGACCGGGGCCTCGAGGGTGGTGGTGGTGCCGTTCAGTCGGTCTTGCGGAGCCATCGGCTGATCCTGTTCGCAGAGAGGACGGTGGCGATCGTGACGAGGGCCGGGGCGTAGACCAGCCAGGGGGCGAGGGGATAGTCCTTGCCGTTGGAGATCAGGAGCCCCCAGTCGGAGGCGGGCGGCGGGTCGCCGTACCCGAGGAACGCCAGGCCGGCGATGACCAGGATCGACAGCCCGAACTGCAGGACGGCGAGGTTGAGCACCGACCTCGACGCGTTGGGCAGCACGTGGCGCAGTAGCACGTGCCACCGCGACCCACCCAGCAGCAGCGAGGCCTCGACGAAGACCGCCCTGCGGATCTTGAGCACCTCCGAGCGCATGACACGGGCGAAGACCGCGACGGCGGAGACTCCGGTGGCGATCGCGGCGTTGATGGTCTCGAACCCGAGGGCGCTGACGACGACGACGGCGAGCAGGAAGCTCGGGATGGCCAGCAGCACATCGATCACGCGAGCCAGCCCCACGTCGACCCAGCCGCCGAGGAAGCCGCCGACGAGCCCCACGAGTCCACCGACCAGGACCCCGATGGCGACGGCGACCAGCGCGCTGGTCACCGAGGAGGCGGAGCCGTGGATGACGCGTGAGAGCTCGTCGCGACCGAGGTGGTCGGTGCCGAACCAGTGGGCGACGCTCGGGCCCTGGAAGGCGTCGGCGGGTACGCCGCGGACGGGGTCCTGGCTGGTGAAGAGGCCGGGAGCGACCGACCATCCGACCACCAGGAGGAGGAGGACGAGCGACAGCACGACACCGAGCGGAGGGACCCGTCCGGGCATGCGGCGCTGACGACGGAGGGCGGATGGCCGCCAGCCGCCATCGGATGCTGTGTCTTGGACCTCAGTGGTGATGGTCATGCCCTCACCGCCGTGTCGATGGTGGTGACGGCTGCGGGCTCGTCGACGACCGGGCGCACCCGGCGGGTGGCCCCGCGCAGGTCGACCCGGGGATCGAGCAGGGGGTACAGGAGGTCGACGACGAGGTTCACGACGACGAACGTGACCGCCGAGAGGGCCACGACCGCCTGCAGGACGGGAAGGTCCTGGGTGGTGACCGAGCGCTGCACGAGGCTGCCGATCCCGGTGCGGCCGAAGATGGTCTCGGTGATCAGGGCTCCACCGAGCAGCTCGCCGACCGTGAGCGCCACGACCGTGACGACGGGCAGCGACGATGGCTTGAGCAGGTGCCGCCAGAAGAGCGCTGCGCGGCTGAGCCCGCGTGACGTGGCGAAGCCGGCATACTCCTGGCGGCCCTCGTGGTCGAGGTTCGCGATCAACACCTCCGCGACCTGCGCGGAGACGGGGACCCCGAGGGCCACGGCGGCGAAGAACGTCGCCGCCGGACCCTCGGAGTCGATCACCTGGAACAACCCCAGCTGGAAGGCGAAGATGTTGATCAGCAGGAGCCCGATCACGAAGTTGGGCACCGAGAGGAACAGCGAGGGGAAGGCGCGGAGCGCCTTCGCCACCGGAGCGGGCGCGTTGCGGGTTCCGTACGCGATCCCGAAGGCCAGCACCAGCGCCACGACCAGCGCGCTGAGCGCCAGCACGACGGTGGACCCGATCACGTCGCCGACCAGCCTCGAGACCGGGAGGTTGGAGCGCATCGAGACCCCCAGGTCGAAGGTCAGGAAGCGGGAGAGCGACTCCCACAGCTGGACCCAGACCGGCTGGTCCAAGCCGTAGTACGCGACGATCCGGGCGACCTCCTCCGGCGTGAAGTTGTTCTGCGGGTCGTTCAGCGTGTTGCTGACCGGGTCGCCGGGCAGCACGCTGATCACCAGGAAGGTGAACACGTAGGCGAGCAGCACGACGGCGACGGCCTGGGCCACGCGCTGCGCCGCGTAGATGACGTACGGGGTGGACACCGTGCTGGACATCCGGCGTCAGCCCTCGAGGTAGGCGGTGTAGAAGTTCGCGTAGGCCACGCCGTTGTAGGTGACGCCCTTGAGCTTGGGCGACTGCAGGTAGAGACGCTGCACGATCTGGGTCAACGGCACGAAGTAGCCCTGCTGGAGCACGTAGCCCTGGAGCTCGTCGAGCGCCGTGGCGCGCTGGTCGACGTCGACCGAGCCGGCGACCTCCTTGCCCAGGTCGGTGAGCCTGGTGTCGGACTGGCCGAGGTTGAACCAGTCCTCCCCACCGTCGGTGTCGGTGAGGATGCCCGCCACCGTGCCCGCGTCGATGAAGCTGCGCGTGATCTCGTACGCCGGCACGGCCTCGCCGCCGATCGCGACCCGCTCGCCGTACGTCACGACGTCGTAGGCCTGGATCTTGACGTCGAAGCCGATGTCAACGAGCTGCTGGGCCACGAGCTCGTCGACGGCCTGCGAGGTCGCGAGGTAGGGATTGGGGTAGAGCGTCAGCGCCAGCTTCTTGCCGTCCTTGGTGCGCACCCCGCCGTCGCCCGGCTTCCAGCCGGCCTGGTCCAGGAGGGACTCGGCCTGCTCGGGGTCGAAGGCGAACTCGTCGCGGTGGTCGGTGGCTCCGGGCACGTTGCTCTGGATGAACGACTCGGCCGGCAGCCAGTCGTCGGTGTAGACGGTCGAGAGGATCTCGTCGCGGTCGATGCCGTGCTGGACGGCCTGACGGACCTTCTCGTCGGTGAACGGCCCCACCTGGGTGTTGAGGGCGAAGCCGTTGACGAAGCCGAGGTAGCGCGGAGCGGCGACCGTGTAGCCCTGCTCCTTGAAGGGCTCGAGCTCCTGTGGCGAGGGGTTGTAGGCCACGTCGGCCTGGCCGGACTGCACGGCGGAGGTGCGGACCGAGGGCTCGGCCACGAGCTTGTAGGTCACGGTGTCGAGCGTCGCGGGACCGTCATGGTCGAGCGCTTGGGGGCCCCAGTCGTAGTCGTCGCGCTTCTCGAGGACGACGCTGTCTCCCTCCCGCCAGGACTTCACGGTGAACGGTCCGCTACCGATGTCGTTGCTGAGGTCGGCCTGCTCCTCGGCGGGCAGCGCCAACGTCTCGGGAGAGACGAGGATCGAGCCGTGGTAGCCCAGCGTGGGGATGAACCCCAACGTGGGGGCGGTGAAGGTGGCCCTGACCGTGGTGGCATCGACCGCCTCGGCACCCTTGAAGGTCGGCGGGAACAGGCCGATCGGGTTGATGCCCTCGTCGGGTCGGCCGTCGGCCCAGATTTCGAGGTTGGCCACGACGGCCTCGGCGTCGACGGGACTGCCGTCGGAGAAGGTCACGCCGTCCTTCAGGTGCAGGGTGAACTCGGTCGCGTCGTCGTTCTGCTCCCAGCTCTCGGCGACCCAGGGGCTGACCTCGCCCTTCTCGTCGACGTACACCAGCTTGTCGGTCACGTGGCCCCAGATGTGGCCCTGGAAGCTGGAGATGGCGCTGTTGTTGGGGATCCAGGTGTCACCGAGGGAGTCGATGAGGAAGGTGATGTCGCCGCCCGCCTGCTTCTCCCCGTTTCCCTGCTGGCTGCCCGCTCCCGAGGCGGCGCATCCGGCGGTGAGGGCCAGGGTGGCGGCTGCAGCGGCGACGACGCGCCAGTGGCCGGAGGGTCGCCGGGGCCGCAGACGCACTCGGCCCGCGGTCAGGATGGTCTTCATGGGGTTCTCCTCGGTCGACACGCGGCGCGATTCCGCGAGACACAGGTAAGTTGATCAGATTAGTAGTATTTGACGTGCTGGGACTGCCCCGTCCACGCTGCGGTACGACTGTAGGAGCGGCGACCGGGCGCGGTCCAAGAGCAGTCGTGGATGCAATCCCATCCACGAGTCTGATCAGCCCACGCCTGTGATCCGGCCCCCTTCGCAGCGCACCCGCGCTAACGTCTTACGCCGTGCACACGACCTCCGAGACCAGCTCCCACTGGGGCTCCTACCTCGTGGAGGTCGACGCGTCGGATCGGGTGGTCGGCGTGGCTGCCCACCCCGGGGACGAGATCTCTCCGGCGACCGGCAACGTCGTCGACGGACATCGGCATGCGTCGCGTGTGGCTCGGCCCAGCATCCGACGGGCCTGGCTCGAGGGCGGTGCCGGGCCGGACGAGCACCGCGGCGACCCGGACCAGGAGTACATCGAGGTCGACTGGGACACCGCGCTCGACCTCCTGGGCGCCGAGCTCGACCGCGTGCGCACGACCCACGGCAACCGGGCGATCTACGGCGGCTCCTACGGCTGGGGCAGCGCCGGACGGCTGCACCACGCGCAGAGCCAGGTGCACCGATTCCTCAACGGGATCGGCGGCTACGTCCGCTCGGTCAACGACTACAGCCGGGGTGCGAGCCTCGTGCTCCTCCCCCATCTCGTCGGCGCGGCGGCCGCAGCCGACATCCGGATGCGGCCCGTGTCCTGGCCCCACGTCGCGGAGCACACGGACCTCCTCGTGACCTTCGGCGGCGTCCGCCGCTCCAACGGCTGGGTCGTCCCCGGCGGACAGACCCGCCACACCGGCGCAGCGCTCGCGCAGGCGGCGGCTTCGACGACCCGCGTCGTGTCGCTGTCGGCCCAGCGCGACGACGCCATGGAGGGCCTCGACGCCGAGTGGATCGGTGTCATGCCGGGCACCGACACCGCCGTCATGCTCGCGCTGGTGCACGTCCTCGTCGTCGACGGCCTGGCCGACGAGTCGTTCCTCGATGCCTGCACGGTCGGCGCCCACCGGATCCGGGCCTACGTCCTCGGCGAGACCGACGGTGTGCCCAAGACCCCGGAATGGGGCGAGCGCATCTCGCGTGCGCCCGCGGGGCGGATCAGGACCCTGGCCCACGAGATGGCCGCGAGCCGCACGCTGGTCAACGTCGTCTACGCGCTGCAGCGCGGCGAGCGGGGCGAGCAACCGGTCTTCGCCGGGGTGACGCTCGCGGCGTTCCTCGGCCAGCTGGGGACGCCCGGCGGAGGCTTCACCCACGGGCTCGGCTCCATGGGCGACTACGGGGTCGGACGGGTCAGCGTGCCGCTGCCGACCTTCCCGCAAGGCACCAATGCGGTCGGCGACCACATCCCCTGTGCCCGCATCGCCGATCTGCTGCTCCATCCCGGTGCAGACCTGCCCTACGACGGCCACCGCCTGCGGTTGCCCGACGTCCGCCTGGCCTACTGGGCCGGCGGCAACCCGTTCCACCACCACCAAGACCTGCGCCGGCTGCGGCGCGCCCTCGCACGCCTGGACACGCTCGTCGTGCACGAGACGCACTGGACCGCCACGGCCAAGCACGCTGACGTGGTCCTTCCCGTCGCGAGCAGCCTCGAGCGGGACGACGTCGCGGCCGGCAACGGCGACACCCGGCTCCGGGCGTCGCCCCGGGCCACCGGTCCGTACGCCGACGCGCGCGAGGAGCTCTGGATCTTCGGCCGACTGGCCGAGCGGCTCGGCTCCGACCACGACGAAGGTCTCGATGCCCGCGGCTGGCTCGAGCGGATCTACGAGCAGTGGCGGGTCGCGCCCGGAGCTCCGGCGGCGCCACCCTTCGAAGACTTCTGGCGCGACGGAGGCGTCGACCTGACGGCCGACCACTATCCCGACCCGGTCTTCACCGCCTTCCGGGACGACCCGTCGGGCCACCCGCTGCAGACGCCCAGCGGCCGCATCGAGCTGTGGTCGCAGACCATCGCCCAGGCCGGTCTGCCGGACATCGGCCCGCACGCCGAGTGGCGCGAGCCCCGCCGCTGGTGGCGCTCGCCCGATGCCGCCGAGTTCGACCTCCACCTGCTCTGCAACCAGCCGTCGCACCGCCTGCACAGCCAGCTCGACATGGGGTCGGCCAGCCGTTCGACGAAGGTGGCCGGCCGCGAGCCCATCCGGCTCCATCCTGCCGACGCCGCCGCGCGCGGGCTGGAGGACGGCGACGTCGTCCGCGTGCGGAGCGCCCGGGGCAGCCTGCTGGCCGGCGTCGTCACCAGCGACGACCTGCTGCAGGGCGTCGCGCGGATGCACACCGGCGCCTGGTACGACCCGTCCGCGCCCGAGATCGCCGACTGCGTCCACGGCAACGTCAACGTGCTCACGCCCGATGAGCCGACCTCGACGCTCACCCAGGCCACCAGCGGGGCGCACGTGCTGGTGCGCGTCGAACGCTACGACGGCGTGCTGCCGCCGGTGCGCGCCCACGAGCCCCCACGGCTCTCCGGGCTCGAGTCCCTCGACCGCCCTACCCAGGACGTCAGTCCTCGGTGAGGCCGAGCTCCACCGCACGGTCGAAGGTGTCGTCGACGTGCACGACCTCGAGACCTCGGCCCTCGAGCAGCGAGGCGGCCGCGCCCGCGCGGAACCCGCCGGCGCAGTGAAGCCACACCCGGCCCCCGCCCGCGAGGTCGTCGGCCCGCGTCTCCAGCTCGTGCAGCGGAAGGTTGAGGGATCCACTCACGCGGCCCGCGGCGTGCTCGTCGCTGCGTCGTACGTCGACGACGACGTCGCGCGATGATCGAGCGGCCGCCAGGTCGTCGAACGACGCGCGCCGGTAGGACCGTCGTCCTCCCCCGTCGGGCGCGAGCTCGGCCAACGGCCCCCATGACGCAACGATGTCGTCGAACCCGATCCTGGCGAGCTGACGGCGGGCCTCCTCGAGCTGGTCGGACCCGGCTCCGAGCACCACGAGGGGGCGGCCCCATGGGGCCAGCCAGCCGACGTAGGTCGCGAACTGCGTCCCGAGGTTGACACTGATCGACCCCGCGAGGTGCTCGGCCGCGAAGTCGGCGGCCGGGCGGAGGTCGACGCAGGTCGCGCCGGCACGGACCAGCGCGGCGACCTCCTGCGGGGACGCACGTACGAGGGGTGTCGCGAGGTCGATACCTGCGGCCCCGGTGCGGTTGAGGTCGGCCATGTGCTCGTAGTAGGCCGGGTACGCCGAGAACGAGGCGACCAGCAGGTCGACGAACTCGACGGTCGAGGTGGTCGTGAGCGCCGCGTTGTGGCGGCGCTCGTCAGCGATGGTCGAGGCCTCCGCCCCAGACGTGGCCCCGCCCGCGCAGAACGACCCGAATCCGTGTGTCGGGTAGAGCGCCGCGTCGTCTGGCAGGGCGCCGAGCCGGCGTGCCGACGCGTGCTGGGCCGCAGCCAGGTCGCGCGTGCGGGAGGGCGAGACGAGGTCGGTGCGACCGACGGTGCCGTAGAGCAGCGACCCCCCGCTGAAGACGGCCGGCGGCGCCAGCGGGTCGACGAGGTCGCGGACGACGTAGGACAGGTGGGTCGGGGTGTGGCCAGGCGTGGCCAGGACGCAGACGGACAGCGAGCCTGCGCGCAGCGTGTCACCGTCGCGGAGGGGCAGACGTTCGAATGCCACGTCGTCGGCCGCGTTGACGCCGTACGCCGCACCGGTGCGGCGGGTCAGCTCCAGCCCGCCGGAGACGTAGTCGTTGTGGACGTGGGTCTCCAGCACGTGCGACACGTCGTGCTGGAGGAGGGCGTCGAGGCGGTCGAGGTCGCGCTGGGGATCGATGACGATGCTGGCGCCTCCGCCGTCGACCACGTAGCTGCGGTTGCCGAGCTCTGGGGTGCTGAGGACGCGGATACGCATCAGTGCGCCAGGTGCGTGCCGTAGGACCGCTGGTGGTAGGTCAGCGGCGTGCCCTCGTCGCTCGTGGCGTTGACGACGTCGCCCAGCACCAGCACGTGGTCGCCTGCCGGCACCAGGCGGGCGACCCGGATGGCGATCCATGCGTGTGCCTCGCAGAGCGCCGGCGCGCCGTCCAGCAGGACCCAGGGGATCCCGGTGAACCGCTCGTCGTGCCGGCCGGCGAACTGGCTGGCGGTCGCGGCCTGGTCGGCGCCGAGGACGTTGACGCCGACCGTCGCGCCGACGGACAGCAGCGACAGCAGGTAGGAGCCGCGCATCAGCGAGATCAGGAGCATCGGGGGCTCCATCGACAGCGACACGAAGGCCGACACGGTGGTGCCGGCGGGCTTGCCGGCCGCGTGGGTGGTGACGACGGAGACGGGGCCGGCGACGTTGGCCATGGCGGCACGGAAGGCCACCTGAAGGTCGGGGTCGGGCTCGATGCCCAAGGGCTGTGCCATCAGAAGGCCTTCCCGGGGTTGAGGATGCCGTGCGGGTCGAGTGCCCGCTTGAGGGTGTGGTGCACGTCGAGGCTCTCGGGCCCGAGCTCGCGCGCGAGCCACTCGCGCTTGAGGAGCCCGACGCCGTGCTCGCCCGTGACGGTGCCGCCCAGCTCCAGGGCGAGGCCGAAGATCGCGTCGGCCGCCTCGCGGACAGCCGGGGGGATCTCGGCGAGGTCGGGGTCGAAGGAGATGATCGGGTGCAGGTTCCCGTCGCCGGCGTGGGCGAAGGAGAAGATGGAGACGCCCGTACGAGCGGCGATGGCCTCGACGCCCTCGATGGCGTCGGCGAGCCTCGACCGGGGAACGCAGATGTCCTCGATGAGGGCGCGGCCGAATGCCTCGATCGACGGCAGGGCGAGGCGACGGGCGGCGAGGAGGCGCTCCGAGGACTCGTCGTCGACTCCCTGCTCGACCCAGGTCGCCTCCTTGCCCAGCACGGCGGCGATGGCCTCGATCTCCTCGAGCGCACCGGGTCCGTCGCTCTGGGCGATGACCAGGGCACCGCTGCGACCGGTCAGGTCGGTGCCCTGGGCGCGGTCGATGACCGTCAGCGTCGCCTGGTCGAGCAGCTCGAGCAGGCTGGGCTGCAGCCGCTCACGGCTGACCGCGGCGCATGCGGCGGCGGCCGCGCGAACGTCGATGTAGGCCGCGGCAGCGGTCCGGGTCGAGACGGGGCGGGGACGCAGTCGTACGGAGGCGCCCACCACGACGCCGAGAGTCCCCTCCGAGCCGACAAAGAGCGAGGTCAGGTCGAGCCCGGCGACGCCCTTGAGGGTGCGCCGGCCCGTCTGCAGCAGCCGGCCGTCGGCGAGCACGACGTCGAGGCCGAGCACGGCCTCGCGGGTGACGCCGTACTTGACGCAACGCATGCCGCCCGCGTTGGTGGCGATGTTGCCGCCCAGCGTGGAGATCGCCGCGCTGGCCGGGTCGGGGGCGTACATGAGGCCGTGCTCGCGCGCGGCCGCGTCGAGACGGGCGGTGATGACGCCGGGCTCGACGACCGCGATCTCGTCGACCGGGTCGAGGGTCACGATCCGGTCCATCGCGCTGAGGTCGAGGACGACCGAGCCCCGGGTGGCCACCGCCCCACCGGCGACGCCGGACCCGGCGCCGCGCGGGACGACGGGGACCCGGTGCTCGTGGGCCCAACGCATGGTCGCTCGCACGTCGTCCACCGAGCCGGCGCGGACCACCACCAGCGGCATGGCGAGGGGCGACTCGCCCGAGCGGTCGGTCGCGTGGGCGCGCAGCACCGCCGGGTCGGTGGTGGCGCCCGGCACGCGCTCCAGCAGGGCGGTGACGACGGCAGACACGGTCAGCCCGCGTCGCGGACGATGACGGGCAGGTCCGCGCCGAGCTTGAGGCGCTCGAGGAAGAGCACGATCGTGGCGGCGACCGAGCGATGGGTCACGTCGTTGAGGACGTCGTGGCGACCGCCCTCGACGACCCAGGTCTGGGTCGCGGCTGCGCCCCGGAACGCCGTCAGCGCCTCCTCGGCCGGTGTGAGCGGGTCGTGGCTGCCGTGGATGACCAACGTCGGCACGTCGGCGGGGCCAGGGGCCACGCCGCTCCAGGACGAGGGAAGGTCCTGCGCGAGGGCACCACGGCGGAAGGTGTCGTCCTCGCCGAGCACGCGGCGGTGCGCCGGGCACGCCGAGCGGGCCTCGAGCTCCTCGTCCCACGTCTGGTCGGCGACGACGCTCTCCCCCGGGAGAGCCAGCCCGGCCAGCACGAGGGCATCGACCGGAAGCTTGCCCTCGCGCGCCAGCACGGCGGCGAACGTGGCGCCCACGTCGGTCCCGACCAGCACCCTCGGCGCGGGGAGGGTGTCGTCGGCCCACAGCTCGTGGACGTGGTCGCGGGTGGCGTCGAGGTCGTCGAGATCCACCTCGACGACGCGCACCTTGTAGGCGTCGGCGGACAGTCGCCGGCCGAATCGGCCGTAGGCGGCGGCGGTCTCACCGCGGCCGGACAGCACGACGAGCGTGCCACGGGCGGCGACGCCGTCAGGCTCGTCCCAAGCGTGCAGGGGCTGGTCGGGATGGGCAACGGCCGAGGCCGAGAGGAGTGTCGAGGTCACGGCATCGAGGCTGGCACCCCGGGCCGCCGTGCGTCCAAGAGCAGTCGTGGATCACTTTGCTTGCCCGATCGTGATCGATCCTTCACCTGTCATCGGCGAGATCGGCTTCGACGATGCCCGGGCAGGCAGTACCTTCCATACATGATCAAGTCGCTAGACATTGAGCACCTTCGTACTCTCGTCGCCATCGCCGAGTGTGGAGGGTTCAGCCGCGCCGCCGCCGTGCGGCACATCAGCCAACCGGCGCTCAGCCAGCACGTGCGGCTGCTCGAGCGTGGCCTGAAGCGCAAGCTCTTCGAGAAGGACGGGCGAGTCATGCGCTTCACGCCGGACGGCGAGGCCGTGCTGGTCGAGGTCCGCAAGATCCTGGCGGTGCACGACCAGGCCATGGAGCGGCTGACCGCCGAGAAGCCACGCACGATCGTCGTCGGGTCGACCGAGCACGCGGCCGAGCAGGTGCTGCCCGAGATGCTCCGAACCTTGAGCTCGGCCTTCCCCGGCGCCACGACCCGCTTCGAGATCGGCCGCTCCACGGCGCTGGCCGACGCGGTCGCCAAGGGTGTGGTCGACCTGGCGTTCGTGATCGACCCCGGGTCCGCCGGTGCCGGTCACGAGGTGGCACGACTGCCCCTGACCTGGCTCTCCGTGCCCGGCTGGGAGCCCCCGACCGATGGCTCGGGCTATCCGCTGGTGGCGTTCGAGGAGCCGTGCGGACTCCGTGAGCGGGCCCTGACCGCGCTCGACGGGGAGGGCCACCGGGTCACCGTGACCGCCCAGTCATCGACGCTGGAGGGGGTCACCGCCGGCGTTCGCGCCGGGCTGGGCGTGGCCCTGCTGCCCACCAGCGGAGGTCGCCCGCACGGCCTGGTCGTCCGCGACGACCTCCCCGAGGCCGGCGAAGTCAGCCTGCGCATGGTGGTACGCCGCGGCCTCGAGCCCGACGTCGAGCTCGCCGCCGTGGAGGCGGTGGCCCGCTTCTTCAGCACGCGACCGCGACTCCGACTCGTGCCGGCGGACCTCGAGCGCACCATCCCGGGAGCCTGAGATGACCGTCCTCATCACCGCCGACGAGCTGGCCGAGCTGGTCGAGGACCCGGAGCGGACCGTGGTCGTGCTCGACGTCCGCTGGAAGCTGGGCGGTCCGCCCGGCCACGAGACCTATCTGAGCGGGCACGTGCCCGAGGCCGTCTACGTCGACCTCGACACCGAGCTCGCCTCGCGCGGCGAGCCCCTCGACGGACGCCATCCGTTGCCCCACTTGGCCGACCTCCAGTCCGCCGCCCGCCGCTGGGGCGTGCGCTCGGGCTGTGCTGTGGTCGTCTACGACGGGGAGGGCAACCTCTCCGCCGCGCGCGCCTGGTGGCTGCTGCGCTGGGCCGGGCTGGCCGACGTACGCCTGCTCGACGGCGCGCTGCCCGCGTGGGTCGCGGCCGGCCACCCGCTCAAGACCGACGACGTGACACCGGAACCGGGCGACGTCGAGCTCACCGCCGACAATCTGCCCACCCTGGACGTCGAGGACGTCGCGGCCTTCGCCTCCACCGGCGTCCTGCTCGATGCACGCGCCGCCGAGCGGTTCCGCGGTGAGGTCGAGCCCGTCGACCCCAAGGCCGGCCACGTCCCGGGCGCCGTCAGCGCACCGACCGGTGGCAACCTCGCTCCCGACGGCACCTTCCGGCCCGTGGCCGAGCTGCGCGCCCGCTTCGCGTCGCTCGGCGTGGCGGACGGCGGACCGGTCGCCGCCTACTGCGGGTCCGGGGTCACGGCCGCCCACGAGGTCGCCGCACTGGCGATCGCCGGCTTCGACGCCGCGCTCTACCCGGGGTCGTGGTCGCAGTGGAGCAACCTCGACCGGCCCGTCGCGACCGGCCCGTGACATGGGCTGGACCGACCCGGCTCGGGTCGACCCGGCGGTCGCCACCATCACACCCACCCATCACGCTCGACTATGGATACGTATTCCGCATTGCTGTTGGACCCGCCGGTCGTGGCGGACCTAGCGTGGACCTCATGAGGCAGCAGGCCTCGGGCCGGTCCTGATCGGCCCGCCTCTCCTCCTTCATCCCGTACCCACGCCGACCCTTGGTCGCGCGTGCGGATTCGCGCACCCCAGCCCGAAAGGAACCGACGTGGTCGTCGAGTTCATCAGTGCCATCAACGTCAACGCGAGCAACGAGATCAACCGGCTCGGGCAGACGGCGGTCGACCGTGCCTTCTTCCGGCGTTACGTGCGCGAGCTCGAGGCGGCCGAGTTCGACTACACCCTGGTGCCCTACGCGTCCTCGTACCACGACCCCTTCGCGGTCGCGAACGCGATCGTGGCGGTGAGCGAACGGGTCGCCCCCATCGTGGCGCTGCGGCCCAACATCATGTACCCCACCGTGGCGGCCAAGGCCCTCGCGACGCTCGACCAGCTCGGCGGCGGTCGGGCCGTCGTCCACTTCATCGCCGGCGGCAACGACCACGAGCAGGCCCGCGAGGGCGACCACCTGACCAAGGCGCAGCGCTACGAGCGCACGGCTGAGTACATCGACATCCTCCGCAAGGTCTGGACGAGCACCGAACCGTTCGACCACGAGGGCACCTACTACCAGTTCCAGGACTTCGTCAGCGCGGTCCGCCCGACGCACGGCACGATCCCGATCTCCGTGGGCGGATCATCGGCCGAGGCGTACCAGGTCGGTGGGTCGCGCGCGGACATCTTCGGGCTGTGGGGGGAGCCTCTGGCGGACACCCGTCACCAGATGGAGYGTGTCGCCGGCGAGGCGGCGAAGGCCGGGCGATCCGACCGCCCGCGCACGTGGGTGACCTTCCGCCCGATCATGGCCGCCACCGAGGAGCTCGCCTGGGAGAAGGCGCACCACACCCTCTCCGTGCTGCAGGACGGCGTGTCCGGAGCGTCCGGCTGGCGACCGGTCACGCTGGGCGGTCACGACCCGGCCAACGTCGGGTCCCAGCGGCTGCTGGAGATCGCGTCGCGCCAGGACGTCCACGACCGCGCGCTGTGGACGCCGACCATCGCGGCCACCGGCGCGGCGGGCGCGTCGACCGCACTCGTCGGCACACCGGAGACAGTCGCGGCCGCGATCCTGGACTACGTCGACCTCGGCGCCGACCTCATCTCCATCCGCGGCTACGACAACCTCGACGACCTCATCGACTACGGCCGCCACGTGCTGCCGCTCGTACGCTCCGAGCTCGCCCACCGCGAGGCGACGGGGCAGCGCGGCACCCTGCAGGACGACCACCCCGGCGCCCTGCCCCCCACCCRTGAAGGAGTCCTCGCATGAGCACCGCCGTACCCGAGACCGCGGCCCGCAAGGTCGAGTTCATCAGCCTCTCCCACCTCAACCCCTCGACCGAGCTCGCGCCGGTCCCGACGCGCGGCATCGACGTCGCCTACATGCGCCGCTACGTCGCCGCGCTGGAGGACGGCGGCTATGACTACACGCTGCTCCCCTACGGCTCGGCCACCGCCGACTCGTTCGTCGTCGCCTCCGCGGTCGCCCAGCTCACCGAGCGGCTTCGCCCGATCGTGGCGTTGCGGCCCAACACGACACCACCGCAGGTCGGTGCTCAGAAGCTGGCCACGCTCGACCAGCTGTCCGAGGGCCGCGCGGTCGTCCACATCATCTCCGGCGGCAGCGACGCCGAGCAGGCGCGGCAGGGCGACTACCTGGCCAAGGGGGAGCGCTACGCCCGCTCCACCGAGTACGTGGAGATCCTGCGTCGCGCCTGGCACGAGCCGAAGGCGTTCAGCCACGACGGCAGGTACTACCGGTTCGACGACTTCGGCCCCGGCTTCGCGCCGTACGGCGACACGATCCCGATCTCCATCGGCGGGTCCTCCGACGAAGGGTTCACGCTCGGCGGCCAGCTCGGTGACATCTTCAGCTTCTGGGGCGAGCCGCTGGCCGACATCCGCTCCCAGATCGAGCGCGTCCACGCGATCGCGGACGCCGCCGGCCGGCCGCGGCAGCGGATCTGGGTGACCTTCCGCCCCATCGTCGCCCAGACCGACGAGCTGGCGTGGGCCAAGGCCCACGACTACGTCGAGAAGATCGGCCGCACCTTCCAGCAGGGCACGTTCCACAAGAAGTACCTCACCGGCAACGCCCCGCAGAACGTCGGCTCCCAGCGCCTGCTGGGCTTCGCAGCACAGCAGGACGTCTACGACCGGGCGTTGTGGATGCGCACAGCGGCCGTCACCAACGCCGGTGGCGCGTCCACCGCCCTGGTCGGCAGCCCCGAGACGGTCGCCGCGGCCATCCTCGACTACGTCGACATCGGCGCCGACCTGATCTCCATCCGCGGCTACGACACCCTCAACGACGCCATCGACTACGGCCGCCACGTGATGCCCCTGGTCCGCCAGGAGCTCGCCCACCGGGAGACCACCGGCCAGCGCGGCAGCCTCCAGGCCGAGCACCTCGGCGCCTACGCCACCGCGGGTGCCTGAGATGACGGTGACCTCGGACCTTCCGGTGCTCGCCGACGTCGACGTCTCGACCGAGGCGCTGGCTGCGGTGACTGCCGAGGTGGCCCTGACCGCCGCCGAGCACGACCGCACCGGCGACGTGCCGTGGGCAGGCCTCGACGCCGCCCACCGAGCC
>NZ_JBFUKA010000017.1:0-55356 GCF_056401085.1 Nocardioides sp. P4_G4 | reverse complement strand
CGTCGGGTGTCGCCCGTGAGCTCGCCATGACTCCACCGCCCTCCCCACGTCAGCCCAGCGTGCGCCTCGGGCGCGACCGCTGACAAGGGCCGCTTCGCGCGTTCGCCGTGTGACGGGGTCCGACTCAGGGCATCCTGACGGCTGACCCAGCACGTCGAGGAGAGTCGTGAAGCTCAAGGCCGTGGCCGTCGGCGCCGTCCTGCTGGTGCTGGTCGGACAGTGCGACAACGATCGGGAGCCTGTGCCCGACGTACGGGACGCGACGCACGCGCGTGCCCACGCCGAGCGGAGTGCCGCACCGGCCGAGAAGCAGGCCGGCAGCGGGACCGCCCTGGCGGCGCTGGGCCTGCTGGCGGTGAAGGGGCGTGCCCCCATGACGGGCTACGACCGCGACCGGTTCGGGCCCGCCGGGCTCGACGCGGACCGCAACGGGTGCGACACGCGCAACGACATGCTGCGCGAGTASCTGGCCGCGGCCACGGTCGAGCCCAACGGGTGTGTCGTCGCCACCGGCGCGTACGACGACCCGTACACCGGGTCGACGATCGACTACCGGCAGGGCGACGGGTTCCTCATCGACATCGACCACGTCGTGTCACTGGGGAATGCGTGGGCCACGGGCGCCTTCGGGTGGGACGTCACGAAGCGTGCCGCCCTCGCCAACGATCCGCTCAACCTCCTGCCTGCCGACGCCAGCGCCAACCGTCAGAAGGGTGACGGCGACGCGGCGACGTGGCTCCCGGCGAACAGGGCCTTCCGCTGCCGCTACGTCTCGCGCCAGGTCGCGGTGAAGAGCAAGTACGGCCTGTGGGTGACCGCCCCGGAGAAGGCGGCGACGGAGCGCGTGCTGACCTCGTGTCCCGACCAGCCGCTGGAGGCCGACGTGTGGGGTGCGTCGACGCGGGTGGACCACCACATCACCGATCCCGGCGCGCCCGGGTCGACGTACTTCGACAACTGCGACGCGGCGCGAGCCGCCGGCGCGGCCCCGGTCCACCTCGGCGACCCGGGCTACGGGACCCATCTGGACCGGGACGGCGACGGCACCGGCTGCGAGTGACGTCAGAGCTTCTCGCAGGCGATGCCGTCCTTGTCGCGGTCCGAGCCGGAGTTGGCGTTGTACAGGGCCAGGTCTCGGCGGAACGTGGTGACTCGTGTCCCGGTGGTGTGGTCCACGGCGCCCGGCCGACCGACGCCGTGCGGGAACGCCTTGTTGAGGGCGGTGCAGTTGGCGAAGTGCTTGGGAGCGGCAGCGGCCTCGGCGGACATCGACGTCATCCCTACGGAGATGACGGAGACGGACACGACGGCAGCAATCTTTCGGACGAGCACGAGACCTCCAGGTCATGGCGTGATGGTGGTCGCCACGCTAGGCGGGTCTCCGCTCGCGGGTGCCGGAATCGGCAATCCGGCCTCCGTGCGAGCTACTCGGGGAGCGCGCTCCCGTGCCGGTGCGCGACCTTCCATGTCCCGGCCTCTCGGCGATAGATCTGTGTGGCGCGAAGCGTGTACGTGCGAGGGACACCGTCGACAGATGCTGACGTGTGCTCGAAGCCCACCGTGTACGCGGTGTCTCCGAGCACTTCGGCTTCGAGAAGCTCGAACTCGTACGACGTGCAGTCGGAAAAGCTGTCGGCGAGATGCTCGAAGAGGGCATCCAGCTCCTGCTGCCCGACGGCGTTCTTCCAAGCGCCCAACACGGTCACCGGATCGTTGTGTGACCAGATGGCCCGACGTGGGCCGGCGTCGCCGTTGTGCAGCGCGAGCTCCGCGTCCTTGAAGACAGACTGGACCCACGTGATGAACTCATCGCGTTCGATCATGACCTCAGGATCCCTCCAACGACGGCCTCCTGCCAGCGCTTCTCCTACCGACTCCGGATTCGTGTCTGGGTCATCCGTACTGGCGAACGCCGTGAGCCGCGGAGCACACTTTGAAGGTGGCAGTCACGGAGAACGATCCTGGCTCCGGAACTAGCAGGGCGGCCGGCGGCAGCGCGGCTCGGGGGCTCAGGACGGGCTTGGGTCGCCTCGAAGTGGCCAGGGCTCGCCGCGATCTCAGCGTGGGCACGTACTGCAGAGGTTGCGAATCACGACGTTGGTGGTCGCGGTCCGTGGCTACCGGTGCACCGGACTCTCAGGCAGTCGCGGCGGGACGGGTGGATGGCCCGGCGACGAGCTGGCCCTCGCGGTACACCGCCTCGACCTCCAGCAGGGCACCAAGGTCAACGGCGACCTCACCGCGGACCACGAGGAGGTCAGCAGCGAGCCCGGGTGCCAGCCGGCCGCACGTCTTGGCCAGCCCGAGCGCGTCAGCGGCGCGCGACGTCCCGGCTCGGAGTGCGCCGACGGGGTCTCCCGTGGCGTTCGCGAACTGGAGGAGGGCGTAGGCCATCACATCGTGAGGCTTGCCCGGGCCGATCCCGGCGTCCGTTGACACGACGACCTGTGCGCCAGACTCATGGAGCGTGTGGAGCCCTTGCACGATCTGCTGCATCCGGGCCGCCACCGCCGGCGGAGGCGCGGGTGCGCCAGGCACCGTTCCCGGGGTGGTCCGAACGACGATCCCCGATGCCGCCAGTGCGCGCACCAGGTCCGGGTCGCGATCCACGCCATCGACCGTCATGAAGGTGCAGTGCTCCACCGCGTCCACACCCACCGCGAGACAGGTGCGCAGCGCCGCCGTTCCGTGGGCGTGGGCGGCGACCGGGAGCCCGGCTGCGTGAGCTTCRTCGACGACCACCCGGAGTGCGTCGCCGTCAAACTGTGACTCCCAGGGCAGTGACCCGGCGGTGATGTTCCCGCCGGAGGTCATCACCTTGATGACATCGACGCCCCGCTCAGCGCGCCTCCGGACCGCGGCGGAGACCTCGCCCGGCTCGGTCTCTGCCCCAGTCAGGAAGTGACAGTGGCCTCCGGGGGTCGTGATCGGCGGGCCACTCGCCAAGAGACGGGGGAAGCTCAGGACGCCCTGCACACCGTCCCGGAAGTCGAGAACGGCGTAACCGCTGTCCCCGAGGTCCTGGATCGTCGTGACCCCTGAGGCCAGGGCTCGGCGCGCGTTCGCGACCGTCTGTGCTCGCTGCGCCGCCGGCTCAGACGGGAGACCTGCCGCGGCATTGGGCGTGCAGCCCCACGAGAGGTGCTGGTGGCCGTCGACTAGGCCAGGCAGGAGCGTCGTGCCGTGGCCGTGGTCGATGACGTGAGCGCCCTCGGGAGGCGGCTGCCCCCGGCGCGCCTCGAGGACGCGACCGTCCTCACCCACCACGACCTCGCCGTCCGAGTGCAGAACATCGCCGTCGAAGACGAAGCCGGCGCGGATGATGAGCATTCTCAAGGGTGCTCCCGGCAGGACCGCTGACACAACGACGTTCGCAAAGCCGCCGTGAACGTCGTCTGGACCGGCCTCAACCGGTTCGTGCCGGGTGGAATATGCACTCGTCGCAGCAGGTCCGGAGGTCAGAACGAGTAGGCGAACCTCACAAGGTCGTCGGCGTGCGCGGCCTCGACGAGCTCGCGGCGGGTGACGTCGTAGGCGCGCCAGTACGCCCGCTCGCGGTCGGTCACGTTCGTGGCGGCGACGGTGACCTCGAGGCCCAGCAGCTCACGCAGGTCGGATTCGAGGTGCTCCATCCGCAGCACGACGTCGGCCTCCTCCACGTGGCCGCGATTGATCCGGCGCGGGCCGGGCCCTGCGATGACCCGAGCCAGCCACTCGTTGAACTCCAGGGTCACCGCGTCCACGATGCGGTCGACCGCGCCAGGTGTCGAGTGCACCCACGAGTCCGGGTCGCGCAGTTCGTGCACCCATCGGCGACGGGTGCGTTCGTACTCAGCGACGTAGAAGTCGAACGGGTTGCGGGTGGTGGTCACGATGCGCAGCCCGTGGTCCGGCGCCAAGAACCCGGCGCGGACCAGTTCGCCGGCGGTGGCGTGCTTGACGTCGATGCCGGCGGCGCGGACCGCGCTGCCGGCAGGAACCTCGGTGACGGTCGGGCGGGCGAGGAGCGCCTCGCGCAGTGCCGTGCTGGCCGTGCCGGGAGCAGCCGTCACCAAGAGACCCGCCGCGGTGTCGACCAGCGCCATCAGCGGTGATGGGTGGGTCGGACGCCGGCAGGGCGAGGCTGTGCTGTCACGGGCCGATGGGTGCGGGCGAAAGGCATGGAGACATTGAACCTGCTGTTCCTCGAGACCGTGACACCTCGACCCACGTGGCCGGATGACGCGGTGCTCGCCGGGCCGACCACGGAGTAGGTTGCGGTGATGGAGTCTCTCCCGGCCTCGTACTTCGACACCTCGACCTGGGATCCGCGCGACGTGATCTCGGGCGGCTCCCGGATGGTCCCGATCAGCACCCCGGCCGGCGACTTCCGGGTGTGGACCAGACGGGTCGGCACCAACCCCGACATCAAGGTGCTGCTGCTGCACGGCGGCCCCGGAGCGAGCGACGAGCTCTACGAGTGCTTCGACGCCTGGTTCCCCGGAGCGGGTATCGAGTTCTACTACTACGACCAGCTCGGCTCGTTCCGCAGCGACCAGCCCGACGAGCCGTCGCTGTGGGACCTGCCGCGCTTCGTGGACGAGGTGGAACAGGTCCGGAAGTCGCTGGCGCTCGACAGCAGCAACTTCGTGCTCCTCGGGCAGTCGTGGGGCGGGCTGTTGGCGATGGAGTACGCCGTCCACCACCAGAACAACCTCAAGGGCCTGGTGGTCTCCAACATGATGTCGAGCTCGCGGCTGTACAACGCGTACGCCGAGGATGTCCTCATGCCCGCGATGGACCAGGAGGTGCTGGCCCAGATCAAGCAGTTCGAGGCCGACGGCACGACCGACGATCCGCGCTACGAGCAGCTGCTGATGGAGCACCACTACGCCCTGCACGTGTGCCGACTGCCGATCGGTGACTGGCCGGACCCGGTCAACCGGTCCCTGGCCCACATCAACCCGGCCATCTACGTGCCGATGCAGGGGCCCAGCGAGCTCGGGATGAGCGGGACCCTGGAGGACTGGGACCGTTCCAGCGACCTGAAGGACATCGACGTACCCACGCTGGTCATCGGAGCCACCCACGACACCATGGATCCCGCGCACATGCGGTGGATGTCGGAGCAGCTACCTCGAGGGCGCTACCTGCACTGCCCCGAGGGCAGCCACCTGTCGCAGTTCGACGACCCGCAGCACTACTTCCCGGGACTGATCGACTTCCTGAAGTCGCTGTGAAGCACGAGGCGTCGACGTCTCATCGACACCGGTACGGATGAGCCCGAGGCAGCGCGCTGGGCCTAGCCCGCTGCCTTCTCGACGAGCTCGCGGATCAGCTTCTCCTCGGCCTGGCCGATCTCGATCACCGCAAACGACGTCACCCACATTGCGCCGTCGTCGAGCTGGGCAGCCTCCTCGAACCCGAGGCTGGCGTAGCGGGACTTGAACTTCGACGCAGGCTTGAAGAAGACGACGACCTTGCCGTCGCGGGCGTAGGACGGAAAGCCGTACCAGGTCTTCGGGTCCAGCCCTGGGGCGACGTCGAGCACGATCCGGTGGATCGCCTCGGCGAGCCCGCGGTCGGGCTGCGGCAGTGCCGTGATTGCTTCGACGCACGCTTCGGCCTCGTCGGCCTTCTTCGCGCCGCCCCTCTTCTCTGCGCGCAGCTCGGTGGCGCGCTGCTTCATGGCGGCCAGCTCGTCCGCCGAGAAGCCGGAATCGGATGTGTTGGTCGTGGACTCGGTGGCCATGGCCTCACCCTAGAACCGTTTCCCGGGCGAACAACCCTCGAATCCTGACCGCACCCAAGAGGGGCGGCTCGCCGGAGCGTCTGCTTCGGGCGAACCAGCGGCACACAATGCCGCATATCGGCGATGCCGCCTGGGAGCTGAGTTCCTAGGCTCGTCGCATGACCACCCTGACGCGCCGCTGCGCCCGTTCCGCCGTCGCGACCGCACTGTCAGGCGCCATCCTGGTCGGTGCTGCCGGCGCCACGCAGGCGGATCCGCCTGCCGGTTGGACCGGCGGGTCTCAGGCCGAGTTCGGGCGGGTCACCTGGGTCCACGACGGTTGGTACCCAGGTGCGAAGGGCAACTGGCATGTGGGCGAGCTGATGATCGAGGAGGACGATGACGGTGTGACGGGGTCCATCATCGACTGGCGCTGCCCCGACGGTGTCGAGCCTCCCGGACCCCTGGTGTGGCCGCTTCCTCCCACCACGTGCAAGGAGAAGGGCCGCACCTACATCTGGGACCTGGACCCCGTCGACGTCGCTACCTACGACCACGCCAGCGACCGGCTCACCATGAATGGCCAGTTCGACGAGGTCGACAGCAACTACGACGTCATCGGCACGGCAACCATCGACCTGACGATGAAGGGCCTCGGCACACCCTCGGTCTCCGAGTTCCCCAGTGCCGACGGAGAGTCCCTGTACTACGACGAGTTCTTCGACGATGCCAAGGTCTGGGGACGTGTGGATGGCCACCGGGTCAGTGGTCCCAAGGTCGCTCAGGTCGACTCCTTCGTCGGGTTCGCCATCTATGACATGACACCCGCCCGCTGACCCAGGGCGTCCGCGCCCCTGCGTGGCAGACCGTCGCCGCACGCGACGCACCGGGCCAGATCGTGAAGTGAGGATCCGTCGTGAGCGACCGCCCTGAACGCTTCCGCGAGAGCCCGTCGGACGGTGACGGACCCGACCCGGGTCGCTGGTGGGCGCTGACGGTCCTGGCGGCCGCCCAGCTCATGATCATCCTGGACGCCTCGATCGTGAACATCGCTCTCCCGTCGGCGCAGGCGGACCTGGACATCAGCAACGCGGACCGGCAATGGATGGTCACGGCCTACACCTTGGCCTTCGGCGCACTGCTCCTGCTGGGTGGCCGGATCGCCGACTACACCGGGCGCAAGCGCACCTTCATCATCGGCCTTCTCGGGTTCGCCGGAGCGTCCGCGCTGGGTGGACTCGCACCCAACCAAGAGCTGCTGTTCGCTGCCCGCGCCCTCCAGGGAGCCTTCGCGGCGCTGATGGCGCCTGCCGCCCTGTCCATCGTGACCGTCACGTTCACGGAGCCGAAGGAGCGGGCCAAGGCCTTCGGGGTGTTCGGGGCGCTCGCGGGCGGCGGGGCCGCGATCGGCCTGATCGTCGGTGGCGTGCTGACGGAGTACGCATCCTGGCGCTGGTGCCTGGGGGTCAACGTGCCCGTGGCCCTGATCGTCGCTGTCGCGGCCGTCCCCCTGGTCCACGAGAGCAAAGCTCACGGCGACACCAGGTACGACGTGCCGGGGCTCCTGCTGGCCACGACCGGCCTGTTCTGCCTCGTCTACGGTTTCACCGCGGCCGCCCGCGCCGAGCACCCTGACGATCCGACGTCGACCGAGGTGAAGGGCTGGCTCGATCCGAGCACGTTGACCTTCCTGATCGTCGCGGTGGTCCTGCTGGTCGCATTCGTGATGTGGGAGCGACGGGCCCGCAACCCGCTGCTGCCGCTGCGCGTCGTCCTGGACCGCAACCGCGGTGGATCGTTCCTGGTGTTCCTGCTGGTGGGCGCCGGGCTCTTCGCCATGTTCCTGTTCCTCACCTACTACTTCCAGATCAACCTCGGCTACACCCCCCTCGAGGCCGGCTTCGCCTTCCTGCCGTTCAGCCTCGGCATCATCCTGTCTGCAGGGGTCGTGTCCCAGCTGCTCCCTCGACTCGGCCCGAAAGCGCTGATGGTCCCGGGACTCACCTTGGCCGTCGGCGGCATGCTGCTGCTGACCCGCATCGACCAGGACTCGTCCTACTGGGCGCTGGTCTTCCCGGCCATGGTGATCATGTCGGTGGGACTGGCCGGCGTGTTCATTCCCGCAGCCAGCACGTCACTGGTCGGGGTGGGCAGCCACGACGCCGGCGTCGCCTCCGCCGTGCTCAACACCTCCCAGCAGATCGGCGGCTCGCTCGGCACGGCGCTTCTGAACACGATCTTCGCCGGTGCTGTGACGGCGTACTTCACCGACAACCCACCGGCCAGCCCCGAGCAGGGGCAGCAGATCCTGCCTCTCGCGTTCATCCACGGCTACCAGGTGGCGTTCTACTGGGGCGCCGCCCTCTTCGCCGTCGCCCTGCTCGTGTCGATCGTCCTCATCAACGCTCGCAAGGAGGACATCCCCTCCGACGCGGCCGCCGTGACGGACGCCGCCGACTGATGGAGGGGTGGTGGACGATGGCCCGCCGTGTTACGGGGGATACGTCGGACCACCGCCGGAGAGAACTCAACCAAGCGCTCCTGAGGGACCGTTGAAGGATTCACCACGTGCATCCTGAGAAGTCCAGCCTCTCAGCGGTCCAGGTGGTGGCCGGGGACCTCCGGCACTTCCGGGCTCCCAGGGCACGCGCAACATTGAGGACATGACCGAGGAGCAGCCGTACGACGTCGTGAAGGAGTACCCCGACTTCGAGCTGAGGCGCTATCCCGACCACGTCGTCGCCGAGACGCGGGTGACGGGGTCGTTCGAGGGGGCCGGCAACGCGTCGTTCCGTCGGCTGGTCGGCTACATCGGCGGCCGCAACACCCAGTCCCGCAAGGTGGCCATGACGGCCCCGGTCGTCCAGGAGGCGGTGGAGGGCGCGGTCGGAGGCTATGCCGTCAGGTTCGTGATGCCCGCCGGTTTCGACCTGGAGGGCGCTCCGGCGCCGACGGACGGTGACGTCCGGGTGCGGGCGATCCCCGAGCAGACCGCCGCCGCGCTCAGGTTCTCCGGTCGGTGGTCCCAGGCGCGGTACGTCGAGCACGCGCAACGCCTCATGGCGGCGCTGGAGGGGGCCGGTCTTCAGGTCGACGGGCCGCTGCGGTTCGCGCGCTTCGACCCACCGTGGACGCCGTGGTTCCTGCGGCACAACGAGGTCGTCGTACCGGTGCAGACGCCTGATGCCTGACGTCGATCGAGCAGCCGGACCAGCAGCCTGGTCTCCAGGCCGGACGTAGGCTGCCGACATGGGGTACCTCCTGCTGATCCTGGTCCTGGCGGTGCTGGGAGCCGTCGCCGTCGGTGCGTCGCGCCGCAACAAGGAGCGCGAGCTCGCCCGGCGCGAGGACGAGATCGCGCCGGTGCGGAAGCTCGCCTTCGAGGACATCACCGCGTTCGGTGTGGACCTCCAGCAGCTCGACCTCGAGATGAGTGGTCATGAGCTCGACGCCGGCGCCAACGCCGACTACCAGCGTGCGCTCGACGCCTACGAGTCGGCCAAGCTCGCCGGCGACTCGATCACGCGGCCCGACGACATCCGACACATCACCGAGATCGTCGAGGACGGCCGGTACGCCGTCGCGTGCGTCCGCGCCCGCGTCGCCGGCGAGGCGCTGCCGACCCGGCGGCCGCCCTGCTTCTTCGACCCGCGCCACGGGCCCTCGGTGGCGGACGTCCCCTTCGTCCCGCCGGACGGTGCCCAGCGCGACGTACCCGCGTGCGCCCTCGACGTGGAGCGGGTGCGCGCCGGTGCCGAGCCCGACATCCGCAAGGTGATGGTCGGAGCGCAGCGGGTCCCCTACTGGCAGGGCGGCCGCGCCTACGAGCCGTACGCGATGGGCTACTTCGGCGCCTTCGGCCCCATGACGTGGATGTTCATGGGCGGCATGATGTTCGGCGGGTTCGATGGCGGCTACGACGGTGGCGATGGCTACGACGGCGACGGTGGCGATGGTGGCGACGGCGGCGACGGCGGGGATGGCGGCGGCGACGGCGGCGGGTTCGACGGGGGCGGCGATGGTGGGGGCTTCGACGGCGGCGGGTTCGACGGCGGGGGCTTCGACGGCGGCTTCGACATGGGCTTCTGAGCAGGGCACGTGAGCACGCTCGTCCTGCTCCGCCACGGCAAGTCGGACTGGTCCGGCGACGAGCCCGACCACCTGCGACCGCTGGCGCGACGGGGCCGGCGTCAGGCCCCTGATGCCGGCCGATGGCTCGCCGACAACCTCGGCTCCATCGACCTGGCCATCGTCTCGCCGGCGACACGTACCCGAGAGACCTGGCGGCTCGCGGCCGCGGAGCTCGAGGCCGCGCCGCCGGTCCGGGAGGACGAGCGCGTGTACGGCGGCTCGGCAGGCTCGCTCATCGACGTCCTGCGCGAGGTGTCCGAGGATGTGGCGACCCTCGTCCTGGTCGGCCACAACCCCGGGATCGAGGACCTGGCGGTGATCCTGACGGATCGCAGCCTGCCGATGCCGACGTCCGCACTGGTCGTCATCGACCTGCCGGGACCGTGGTCCGACCTGGCGGACACTGCCGTGGAGCTGCGGGCGCACGGACGCCCGCCCCCGCCGACGCGGTGACCGCTCAGCCCAGCCGGCCCCAGAAGCGAACGACGTGGGAGGCGAGCGCCTCCGGCTGCTCGAGGGGGRCCAGGGTGCGGGCGGCCTCGATCGTGACCACCTCGGCGTCGGGCGCGAGCGCGGCCGCCGACGCGGCGTCCTCGGGGCTCCAGTCCCCACGGTCGTCGGAGGCGACGAAGAGGCTCGGCACGGCAAGGGCCGCGAGCTCCGCGGTGACGTCGACCCGGTTGAGGATGAAGGAGCGGACCGCGAGGGCCATGCTGCGCCGGCCCGGGCGCGCCAGCGACTCCTCGACGACCCGCCGGACCGGCTCGCGGTCGGCCGAGGTGTCGGTGAGCATCGCCGCGACGACCGCCGAGCGCACGGGACCGATCGGCCCGGCCGTCCTGAGGATCGGCAGCAGCAGGTTGATCTGCCGGCGAAGCGCCGGGGCGATCGGCTCGGTCGGGGAGCTGATGGCGACCAGGCTGCGGAGCACGCCGGACCGGGTGCCGAGCTTCAGGCCGACATGCCCCCCGAACGCGTTGCCCAGCCAGTCGACCGGAGCGTCCACGCCGAGCCGGTCGAGCAGGTCCATGGCTGCGTCGGCCGCGCCGGCGATGTCACTGGCCCGGTGCAGCGCCTCGCTGCGTCCCAGTCCGGGCGGATCGACCAGCACGTAGCGGCGGCCCGCCGGGAGCAACGGCAGCACCGGGTCCCAGGTGTGGCTGTCGACGAACATCGACGACCACAGCACCGTCGGCGCGCCACCGTCCCCGATCGTGCGGACGTGCAGTCGCCCGAGCCTGGTGGGGACGAGGGTCGTGCTCTCGGGGAGGCGTTCGTTCACGGTCGTGCTCCTGACTGGATTCGAGGTGAGTCTCACTCACATGAATATTGATGTTAGCGTGGATGTCATGGAAAGCAAGGCCCCCCGGACGTACCGGATGACGGCGCGCGCCGACGCGGCCGAGCGCACCGGCGAGCGGATCATCGATGCGATGCTGAGCCGGTACGCCGACGTGCCCTACGACCGCATCCGGCTCGAGGATGTCGCCGCGGATGCCGGGGTCACGGTGCAGACCGTGATCCGCCGCTTCGGCAGCAAGCACGGGCTCCTCGCCGCCACCGTCGAGCGCGAGCTCGTCCGTCTCGCCGCCGACCGCGCGGCCGCGCTGGGGGAGAGCCCGCAGAGCACGGTGCGCGCCCTGGTCGGCTACTACGAGGACCACGGCGCCCTCATCCTCAAGATGTACGCCGAGGCCCACCAGGCGCCCGGGGTGCCCGAGCTCGCCGCGCGCGGTCGCGACTTCCACGTCGGGTGGTGCCGCGAGGCGTTCGCCGACGCCGTGGGGGAGGGCCTGGACGTCGCGACCCGGACGCGCAGGCTGGCCCAGGTCGTCGCCCTGTGCGACGCCACGACCTGGCGCATCCTCCGCTTCGACGGTCACCTCTCGCCCCAGCAGACCGAGCAGGCCCTGCTCGAGATCCTGCTGCCGTTGCTCCCCGGCCACCACTGAGCCCGTGAGGCGTGGGCGAGCCTGAGATCAGGCGGCGCGCGCCGTCCTGTCGATGATGTCCACGAGCTCCGCGCGCGTCGGGCCCGGTGCGTACGGCGACCGCCAGCCGCCCTCGTAGACCGCGCGCGCCAGGGGCTCTGCCGGCCGCAGCGTCTCGGGCAGTGCCGTCATCGCGAAGTACCCCCCGGCGTACGGCCCGATCCTCGGGTCGGCGTCGACCGCCGCGGCGATGAGGTCGGAGGTGAGCGGCGTGCTGAGGTCGAGGTCCTCGCCCTGCCAGCGCCGCACCATCCCCCCGTCGATCGCGATGTGGTCGGCCACCCACGGCTCGACGTTGGCCTGGCACCAGGCGCCGAACGGCTCGGCCACGGTGACCGGGTCGGCGCCCCCGTCCAGGAGGGCCAGCAGTGCGCTGACCTGCGTGAAGGCCATGGCGATGCCGCGTCCCCGGGTCGGCGTCGTGGTCGCGACCGCGTCGCCGACCGCGACCAGTCCCGGCGTGCCGGCCTGGCGGCGATAGACGTTGCGCAGCGCTCCGCCGACGAGCACCCCCGAGGTGGGGTGCGCGCGGTCGGGCTCGGTCCACTCTGCGAGTGCGGGGATGGCTCGCAGTGCGGCGTCGAAGGCAGTCTCGACCCGCAGCCCCTTGAGCGCGGCGTCCTGCGTGGGGCGCACGAGCACGACCGAGAAGTGTCCGGCCTCGTGCAGGAAGACCAGGCACTGGTAGCCGTCGAGCTCGGCGACGTACGCCATCGGGCTCGTCAGTGGGCCGGGCTCCGCACCCTGGTGCAACCGGTAGGCGCGGTCGACGTACGCGAGGCCGCAGTCGCCGTCGAGGTCGGGATCGCCCTCCGACGTCCTGCCCAGTCGTCCGGAGCGGCCCGAGGCGTCCACGACGAGATCGGCCTCCACGAAGGAGCCGTCGACCCGGGCGCCGACGTCGCGGCCTCGGTCGACGACGAGTCCGTCGACGTGGCCCGTGCGCAGGGTGAGCCCCGGCTGCGCCTGCGCGGCGAGACGCAGGGCTCGCTCGAAGGTCGACCGACGGGAGAGCAGAAGGGCCGGCGGGGGCGGTGCGCCGGGGTCCGGTACGTCGATGGGCTGGGCGCCGAGGGCCAGCCAGCTGTCGAAGGCCTCGGGCCATTCGTCGCGGAGGACCATCGGGACCTGGGGTCGGAAGCCGTGCGCGTGCTCGAACTGCATGACGCCCCGACGGGCCCACACGTCCCCGGCCGGACCGGGGTCCCGGTCGACCGAGAGGACCCGGTGACCTCGCTGGGCAAGGGTCGCCCCGATCAGCAGTCCGGTCGGACCCGATCCCACGACGAGTATCCGCATGACGGCCTCCAGTACACTGGTAGTAAATTCATTACACTCACAGTCACCCCACAAGGCGTAAGGTGTCAAGGTGTCCGACGAACGTCGTCCGTACCGGTCCGAGCTTCGTGAGGAGCAGGCGCGCGCCACCCGACGGTCGGTCGTCGCCGCGGCCCGCGACCTCTTCGTCGAGGTGGGCTGGGCGCGGACGACCATCGACGCCGTGGCTGCTCGTGCAGGGGTGAGCCGCAAGACCGTGTTCACCTCGGTCGGGGGCAAGGCGACGCTGCTGAAGATCGCCCTGGACTGGGCCCTGGTCGGGGACGACGAGCCGGTGCCGATGGTCGAGCGACCGGTCATCGCCGAGATGGAGCGGTTGACCGATCCGCGTGAGCTGGTGGCCCGCTGGTCGCTGTTCGTGGCCGAGCTGGAGGCGCGAGCGGCACCGCTGGCCGAGGTACTCGTGGCCGCCGCGGACGCCGACCCGGAGGCCGCCGACGTCCACGCCGTGTCCGAACGCAGCAGGCTGGGTGGCGCGGGGTACTTCGTCGCCCGTCTCGCGGCGATGGACGGCCTCCGGCCGGGCCTGACCCCGGAGCGGGCCGTGGCGGCCGCCTTGGTGCTCATGGACCCCGCCGTCCATCGCACCCTGGTGCGCGAGCAGGGCTGGACGCTCGCCGAGTACGCCGCCTGGATCGAGCGCGCGGCCGCGGCCGAGCTGCTCGGGAACCCAGGGGCCCTCGGGTGACCCGGGCCTAGGCGGGACCCGGAGTGAAGGCCGCGGCGACGGCCCGCCACACGGCGTCGCCGCGGTCGTGGTTGCCCAGGCCCCGGGTCACGTACGCCGCGCCACAGCCCGCCGCGGGTTCGGCCCACGCGGAGCAGCCGCCGGCGCCACCCATGCCGAGCTCGACCCGGCCGTCCTCCTCGTCGACCTGGAAGCCGAGGGTCCAGGTGACGGACCTGTCGAGCACCAGGTCGTGCCCGGTGGCGGCGGGCTCGACGTACGCACGCCACAGGTCGCGGCCGAGGCGCGTGGCCACGAGCCCCTCGGGCCTGATGACGTCGTCGTAGAAGGACGCGAGCGCGAGGGCGGTGGCGTGCAGGGCCACGGCGGGGAACGGCGTACGCCGGAAGCGGGCGGAGTTGAGCACCTCCGGGTCCAACAGGCCGGCCGGCCGGCCCAGCGCCGGGCCCCAGCGTGGGTCCTCGAGGTAGGCCGCTCGCCACCCCTCGGTCGCCTCCACGACAGTCGCCACGCGGGGCAGGTCGTGGTCCGCGACCCGCAGGTGCAGGTCCCAGCCGGCGGCGGCGGCGATCCGGGCGAACCGCTCGTGCAGGGCCTCGCCGGTCGCACGGCGCAGCACCTCGTCGAGCAGGTGGCCGTAGGTCAAGGCGTGCTCGGCGACCCCTGTCCCCGGCGGGTGGATCGGGACCGCGGCGGCGAGGAGGTCGACCAACGCCTCGCGGTCGTCGTACTCCACGTCCCGCGCCGCCTCCGGGAACGCCGGCAGACCCGCCCGGTGGGAGAGCAGGTGTCGCAGGGTCGTGGACTCCTTGCCGGAGCGCCCGTACCCGGGCCAGACCGAGGCCACCGTCCGGTCCAGGGCGAGGTGGCCCTCGGYGACGGCGTCGAGGAGGGCGAGGGCGGCGAAGGGCTTGGCGACGGAGTACGTCATCACGAGGGTGTCGGGGGTCCACGGCGCGACCCCGTCGCGGGTGCCGGCGCAGTGGTCCACCTCGACGACGCCGTTGCGGACGACCGCCACGGCACCTCCGGGTTCCTGGCCCTCGGCGACGAGTCGGTCTAGCACCGCGGCGGCATCGATGTCCACGACGAGTGACGGTACGCCGCCCGGGCGGCAGGCGGCGGTGCGGAGATGAGGCAGATGCCTCAGGCGCCCGGGGCCTCGGCGAGCCACGCTGGACGCATGACAACCACAACCCCACGCCAGGCCGTCCGGGTGCTGCAGGCCCACCCCCGACTGCCCGATGGCGACGACGAACGATTCACCGGCTACGGCGTGATGGGCGTGCCCTTCGCCAGCGGCCACTACCTCGCGCTCCGGGACATGGTGGCCAGCTCGGTCGGGCCGGCGTACCGGACGGTCTGGCACCGCGACCCGCAGGGCCGCTGGAGGATCCACACGAACCGCGCCCCCGAGATGAGCTGTCCGCGCTACTTCTCTTCGGCGGTCGAGGTCGTCCCCGAGGACCGCATCGACGTGTCCTGGCCCTCCGAGGACGTCCTCGAGGTGACGATCGGGGAGTCGCTGCACTGGCGCGTCGAGGTGGGCGCGACCGCCGCGACCCGGGTGTTGACGGCGATGGGCGGCATGCTGCCGGACGTGGGCTGGGACAGCCGAGCCGTGCTCACGGCGATGGGTCCGATGGCTCGGACCATGCTCCACGCCGGCCGGATCCGCCTGGAGGGGGCGTCGCCCAACGGTCCTCGGTTCCGGGCGGCGCCGTTGCGGCTCTGGCGCCTCGCCGACACGCGTGCGTCGTACGGCAGTGAGGACCTCGGCCGTCCGGGAAAGCTGGACGAGCAGCCCCACCTGGGCGACATGTGGCTCCCGCAGCGCGGCATCTTCTTCGTCGGCCGGGCACGCTTCACGCCCCCGGTCGAGAGGACGGACCCGCGCGTGAGCCCCGCGAGCGCCAGAATGGGCGGATGACCACTCCCGCGTCGCTGCCCCGGCGGGTGGAGGTGATCGCGGGGCTGTCCGTGGCGATCGACCTCGGACTGGGTCAACCGGCCGAGCACATGCTCCGCTCGGCCGTCATCGCCTGCGGCCTCGCGGAGCGGCTAGGCCTCAGCCGGGAGCAGAAGGCCACCGTCTACTACACGACGCTGCTGATGTGGATCGGCTGTCACGCGGACTCGCAGGAGTACGCCCGCTGGTTCGGCGACGACATCTCGGTACGTCGCGACGCCTACCTCGTCGACTGGTCCGGGCTGCCCTACCTGCGGTTCCTGCTCGGCAACATCGCGCGCGGCGAGCCGCTGGGCCAGCGGGTGCGCGTGATGGCCACGCTGATGCGCGACGCCCGTGGGCAGATCGCCACCCTGGTCCACTCGCACTGCAGCTCGGCCGCCGCCCTCGCCCGCCACATCGGCCTGTCCCGGGAGGTCGAGGGGGCCCTGACGTACACGTTCGAGCGGTACGACGGCGGTGGCCTGCCGGCCGGTGCGTCCGGCGACGAGATCCCGATCGAGATGCGGGTCGCCCAGCTGGCCGACGTGGCCGAGGTGCACCAGCGGATGTACGGCGTCCAGGGCGCCGTCGCGATGGCCCGGAGCCGGCGGGGCGGCCACCTCGACCCGGTCGTGGTCGACGCGTTCATGTCCGATGCCGAGGCACTCTTCGCGGCTGCGGGCGATGACCCGTGGGACCGGGCCCTGTCGATCGCCCCCGACTCGGAGGCCCGGCTGGACGAGACGCAGCTCGACGCGCTGCTGGCCGCCATCGGTGACTTCGTGGACCTGAAGTGCCCGTTCATGTTCGGCCACTCCAGCAGCGTGGCCGCGCTCGCCGAGGCGGGTGCCGTCCACCTCGGACTCCCGGGCGAGGAGGTGACCGCCGTACGCCGGGCCGGCCACCTGCACGACGTCGGCCGGATCGGGGTGTCCAACCGGATCTGGTCGAAGCCCTCCACGCTGACCGGCGCGGAGTGGGAGCGGGCGCGGATGCACCCCTACCTGACCGACCGGGTGCTGACCCGCATCCCCAGTCTCGCGCCCGTGGCCGCCATCGCCCGCGCGCACCACGAGCACCCCGACGGATCCGGGTACCCGCTGGGTCTGTCCGGCCCGGCGCTCGGCCGACCCGAGCGACTGCTCGCCGCCGCCGTCGCCTACCAGTCGGCGCTGGAGCCCAGGCCGTACCGCGAGGCCCTCTCCAGCCAGGCCGCTGCGGCACGACTCGAGGACCGGGTGCGCCGTGGGGCCCTCGACCCCGACGCCGTGGAGGCGGTCCTCGCCGTGGCCGGGCATGCGCGTCCGAGGCCGCGTCGCCACGACGGTCTCACCGCCCGTGAGGCGGAGATCCTCGGTCTCGTCGCCCGTGGCCAGTCCAACCGCGAGATCGCGGCGCGCCTGGTCCTCAGCGAGAAGACGGTCCGCAACCACGTCGAGCACACCTACGCCAAGATCGGCGCCACCAACCGCGTGGGAGCGAGCCTCTACGCCATCCAGAACGGGTTGGTGGCGTCGACCGGCGGGAGCGCGTCGAGCTGATCGCCGCGGGATCGGAGGCCCTCCGACCGGGGTCGATCCGGTCCCACGGCAGTACCATGGGGACCACATCCTTCTCGGATGGACGAGGTCATGTGGTCGTACTTCTGGCTGATAGCCGCTGTGGTCCTCGGCGTGGTGGAGATCCTCACGCTGACGCTGGCGTTCGGCCTGCTGGCGGGTGCCGCACTCGTCGCCGCGGTGGCGGCCGGCCTCGGGGCGTCGGTCCCCGTCCAGCTCCTCGCCTTCGCCGTCACGGGCGGGGTGGCGCTCCTGGCGGTCCGCCCGATCGCGAAGCGGCACCTGGCCCTGCCGCCGCCGTCGCTCGACGGCAGTGACGCACTGGTCGGCCAGTCGGCGCTGGTCACCCGTGAGGTCAGTGCCACCGGCGGGCTGGTGCACCTCTCCGGGGAGGACTGGTCGGCCCGGTCGTACGACGAGGACCTGGTGATCCCGGCCGGTGTGCGGGTCGACGTCTTCGGGATCGACGGYGCCACCGCGCTGGTGCACCCGCGTGAGCCCCTGCCCGACCCCCGACCCCGAGAGGCGTGATCGCGATGGAGCTGTGGGTCCCGATCGCCGTCCTGGCCGTGCTGGTGGCCCTGCTGGTGGCCTCGGCCATCCGGATCGTGCCGCAGGCCCGGCGCTACAACATCGAGCGGTTCGGCCGCTACCAGAGGACCCTCCAGCCGGGGCTGAACCTGATCATCCCGCTGGTCGACCGGGTCAACACCAAGCTCGACGTCCGCGAGCACGTCTACTCCTCGGAACCGAAGCCCGTGATCACCGAGGACAACCTGGTGGTCGCCATCGACACCGTCCTCTACTACCAGATCACCGACCCGCGGGCGGCGGCGTACGGGGTCACCAACTACCTGCAGGCGATCGACCAGCTCACCGTCACCACCCTGCGCAACCTGATCGGGTCGATGGACCTCGAGAGCACCCTCACCTCCCGCGAGACCATCAACGTCCGGCTGCGCGAGGTGCTGGACGAGGCCACCGGCAAGTGGGGGATCCGGGTCAACCGGGTGGAGATCAAGGCCATCGACCCGCCCCACAGCATCAAGGAGGCGATGGAGAAGCAGATGCGGGCCGAGCGGGACAAGCGGGCGGTCATCCTCCAGGCCGAGGGGCACCGGCAGTCCCTGATCCTCACCGCGGAGGGCACCCGCACCAAGCTCATCCTCGAGGCGGAGGGCCACCAGCAGGCGAGGGTGCTCGAGGCCGACGGCGAGGCGAGGGCGCTGGAGCGCGTCTTCCAAGCGGTCCACGACAACGACGCCGACCCCCAGGTGCTGGCCTACAAGTACCTCGAGATGCTTCCCCACCTCGCCGAGCACGGCAACGGCTACTTCGTGATCCCGGGCGAGCTCAGCGAGGCGATGCGGACCGTGACGTCGGCCTTCACCGCCCAGCAGCGTGCCGAGCGTGCGGCACCGGAGGCGGAGGTCGAGCCGTCGGTCGAGGCCCCGCAGGTGCCGCCCCACACCCTGGGGGCCTGACGCGGCGAGCGCGACCACGGTGCCGACCTAGGGTGAACACATGGCCGACATCAACTTCTACTTCGACCCCGTCTGCCCGTTCGCCTGGATGACCAGCAAGTGGGTCCGGCAGGTGCAGGCGCAGCGCGACTACACCGTGGAGTGGCGGTTCATCTCGTTGCGGATGATCAACGCGGCGGTCGACTACGACGCGCACTTCCCGCCCGAGTACGAAGCCGGCCACACCGCCGGGCTCCGCCTCCTCCGGGTGGCCGCCCGGGCACGCGCGGAGCACGGCCGCGAGTCCCTCGCACCGTTGTACGCCGCGTTCGGGGCGCACATGTTCGACACCGCTCCGGACCCGGACGACCACCGCAGCGAGGGCGAGGTGCGCGAACGCCGGGGGACGCGCGCGTTCGTGGAGCCGATCCTCGTCGAGGCGGGCCTGCCACCTGAGCTGGCCGAGGCCCTCGACGACGAGTCCTGGGACGACGAGATCCGGCGGGAGACGGACGAGGCGCTCGCGCTGACGGGCAAGGACGTGGGCACGCCCATCATCCACTTCGAGCCCCCCGCCGGCGTCGCCTTCTTCGGACCGGTGATCAGCCGGCTGCCGCGCGAGGACGAGGCGGCCGACCTGTGGGACCACGTGATCGGGCTGGCCCGCTTCCCCGGTTTCGCCGAGCTCAAGCGGAGCCTGCGCGAGCGGCCACAGCTGGCCGCGCTYGGGGTCGACGCCGACGCGGTAGGTCAGCAGGAGGACTGGCGCGGCGGTAGCCGACGCGTGAAGAAGTGACCCGGTGCGCGAGAGTGGACGCATGACTGAGACGAGCACCCGCCGCCACCAGGAGTCCGTCCGGGTCGAGGCATCGGCCGACACCCTCTACGCCCTGGTCTCCGACATCACCCGCACCGGCGAGTGGAGCCCGGTCTGCGTTGCGTGCTGGTGGGACGACCAGGCCGAGGCCGGTCAGGTCGGTGCGTGGTTCACCGGCCGCAACGAGCTCCCGCACCGGACCTGGGAGACGCGGTCGGAAGTGGTGGCGGCCGAGCCCGGTCGGGAGTTCGCGTGGGTGGTGGGCGGGCGCTACGTCCGGTGGGGCTTCACCCTCGACGCGGCGGACGACGGGACGATCCTGACCGAGTCGTGGGAGTTCCTCCCGGCCGGGATCGCCATGTTCGAGGAGAAGTTCGGCGACGGCGCGCAGGACCAGATCGCCGACCGCACCCAGCAGGCCCTCGACGGCATCCCGACGACGCTCGACGCCATCAAGCGGATCGCCGAGTCCGTCGCCGCGGGTGAGTCGTGACCGGGACCTTCGGGGTCGGGGCCTTCGGGGTCGGCCGAGGTCTCCCGGCACCGGGTCTCAGAGCGCGGCGACGACCTCCGTGCCCTGCTTGATGGCCCGCTTGGCGTCGAGCTCGGCGGCGACGTCGGCACCACCGATGAGGTGGATGCTCGGGTGGTCCAGGACGTCGTACAGGTCGCGCACGGACTCCTGGCCGGCGCAGATGACGACGTGGTCGACGTCGAGCACGCGCGGGGTGCCGTCGACGGTGACGTGCAGGCCGGCGTCGTCGATGCGGTCGTAGGTCGCGCCGATGACCTGGGTGACGCCCGACTGCTTGAGCACCGCGCGGTGCGCCCAGCCCGACGTCTTGCCGAGGCCGATGCCGATCGGGGTGGCCTTGCGCTGGACGAGGGTGACCTCGCGCAGCGGCGTACGCGGCTTGGGAGAGGTCAGGCCGCCGGGGTGCAGGGTCGGGTCGCCGACGCCCCAGTGGGCGTACCAGTCCTCGACGGTGTCGCTCGGGTCGTGGGCGAGGAAGTGGCTCACGTCCACGCCGATGCCGCCGGCACCGATCACGGCCACGCGCGTGCCGACGGTCACCGAGCCGTCGAGCACCTCGGCGTACGACACGGCCTTGGGGTGCTCGATGCCCTCGATGACGGGGATGCGCGGGACGACCCCGCTGGCGACGACGACGTGGTCGTACGCCGCGAGGTCGGCCGCCGTGGCCTCCGTCGAGGTGCGCACGTCCACGCCGAGCACCTCGAGGCGACGGGTGAAGTAGCGCAGCGTGTCGGCGAAGTCCTCCTTGCCGGGGACCTGCATGGCCAGACGGAACTGGCCGCCCAGCTCGGCGTGCTTCTCGAAGAGGGTGGTGGAGAAGCCACGCTCGGCGGCGTTGACCGCGGCGGCCAGGCCGGCCGGGCCGGCACCCACGACGGCGACGGTCGCCGGGCGACGCGTCGGCATCAGCACCAGCTCGGTCTCGTGGCAGGCGCGCGGGTTGACCAGGCAGGGCGCGCGCTGGTTGCTGAACGTGTGGTCGAGGCAGGCCTGGTTGCAGGCGATGCAGGTGTTGATCTCGTCGGCGCGGTCGTCGAGCGCCTTGGCGACGAAGGCCGGGTCGGCCAGGAACGGGCGGGCCATCGAGACCATGTCGGCCTGTCCGGAGGCGATGATCTCCTCGCCCAGCTCGGGGGTGTTGATCCGGTTGGACGCGCACACCGGGACCGTCGCGACCTCGGTCAGGCGCGCGGTGACGCCCGCCCACGCAGCCCGCGGGACCTGGGTGATGATCGTGGGCACCCGCGCCTCGTGCCAGCCGATGCCGGTGTTGAAGACGGTGACGCCGGCCTCCTCGAGCAGCCCGGCGAGCTCGACGACCTCGTCCCACGTCTGGCCGCCCTCGACCAGGTCGAGCAGCGAGATCCGGTACATGATCGGGAAGCCCTCGCCGACGGCCTCGCGCGTGCGCTGCACGATCTCGACGGGGAAGCGCATCCGGTCGGTCGCGCTGCCGCCCCAGCGGTCGGTGCGGTCGTTGGTGCGCGCGGCCAGGAACTGGTTGATCAGGTAGCCCTCGGAGCCCATGATCTCGACGCCGTCGTAGCCCGCCTTCTGAGCCAGCCGGGCGGCGTTGGCGAAGTCCGAGACCGTCTTGTCGACACCCTTGGTCGACAGCGCCCGCGGGCTGAAGGGCGTGATGGGCGACTTGGTGGTCGAGGCGCCGACGGAGAACGGGTGGTAGCCGTAGCGACCCGCGTGCAGGATCTGCATGGCGATCGCGCCGCCCGCCTCGTGCACCGCGCCGGTCACGCGCTGGTGCCGGATCGCCTGGAGCCGCGTCGTCATCTCGGAGGCGAACGGCTTGAGCCAGCCGCGCTTGTTGGGCGCGTAGCCGCCGGTCACGATCAGCCCGGCGCCGCCTCGGGCGCGCTCGGCGAAGTACGCCGCCAGCTTGTCGATGTCCCACGGGTAGTCCTCGAGGCCGGTGTGCATCGAGCCCATGACCACGCGGTTGCGCAGGGTCAGGTCGCCCAGGGTGATCGGCTGGAGGAGGTGGGGGTAGGACGTCATCGGAGTGCCTCTTCTTCGGTGGTTGAGGTGCGAGCGGAGCCAGCCTCGAAACCAGTGGCCCCGGAACCGTGCGCGTCGAGGTAGTCGGTCAGCCAGGCGATCCAGAACTCCTCGAGCCGGATCCCGCCGCGCAGGACGAGGAGCTGGTCGAGCTGGTGGCCGGTCGCGTCGGCCGGAAAGGCGTGCTCCATCTGGCGGTAGTGCGCCAGCCGGGTCTCGTGGTCGGCGCGCGCCTCGGCGACGTGGCCCAGCAGCGTCGCGCGGTCGCCGTACGACGCCCCGCGCAGCTTGACGGCCAGCTCGCTGCGGAAGGGCTCGGTGCCCACCGGCTCGGCGAGCCAGTCGGCGAGCACCTGACGGCCGGCGGCCGAGACGGCGTACACCTTCTTGTCCGGTCGGCCGGTCTGGGGGACGGTGTGGGCGGTGACCCAGCCGTCGCCCTCCATGCGGGCGAGGACGCGGTAGATCTGCTGGTGGGTGGCGTGCCAGAAGAAGCCGATCGACTTCTCGAAGCGCCGCGCGAGCTCGAGGCCGGCCGCGGGCTGCTCGCGCAGGGCGACGAGGAGCGCGTGTTCGAGGGCCACGGGGGGATCGTGGCAGACCTATGCAACGAGTTGCAACCCGGTGTGACGCGCACGACGCTGACACCAGTTCTGTCATGATCGGCAGATGAGCGAGACACTCGGGCAGGGGACCGGCCCGCTGCGCGGCGTCAGGGTCGTGGAGATCGCCGGCATCGGCCCCGGGCCGCACGCCTGCATGATCCTGGCCGACCTCGGCGCCGACGTGATCCGCGTCGAGCGGGCCGGCGGCGACATGTTCGGCGCGGGCCGCAAGGACGTGCTGACCCGCGGCCGGCCGAGCGTCGCCCTGGACCTCAAGCACCCCGACGCGGTGGCCACGGTCCTCGACCTCGTCGAGCGGGCCGACGTGCTGGTCGAGGGGATGCGCCCCGGCGCCATCGAGCGCCTCGGGCTGGGCCCGGACGACTGCTGGGCGCGCAACCCGGCCCTCGTCTACGGCCGGATGACCGGGTGGGGGCAGGACGGTCCGTGGAGCCGCGCGGCCGGCCACGACATGAACTACGTCGCCATCACCGGCGCCCTCCACGGCCTCGGCCAGGACCCGGCCCGCCCGCACTTCCCGACCAACCTGGTCGGCGACTTCGGCGGCGGCTCGACGTACCTCGTCATCGGCGTCCTCGCCGCGCTGCTCGAGGCCCGCACCAGCGGGCGCGGGCAGGTCGTCGACGCGGCGATCGTGGACGGCACCGCCCACCTCAACGCGATGGCGTGGACCTTCGCGGCGCTGGGGCTGGACAGCGGCAAGCGCCGCTCCGGCCTGCTCGACGGGGGGACGCCCTACTACGACCTCTACGAGACCGCCGACGGTGAGCACATGAGCGTCGGCCCGCTGGAGCCGCAGTTCTACGCCGAGCTGGTGCGCCTGCTCGAGGTCGACCTGCCCGACCGCAACGATCCGGCCAACCACCCGGCGATCCGCGAGGCCCTCACGACCAGGTTCAAGGAGCGCACCCAGGCCGAGTGGAGCGACGTCTTCGACGGCACCGACGCCTGCGTGGCCCCCGTCGTGCCGCTCGCCGACGCTCCGCAGCACCCGCACCTGGCCGCCCGTGGCACCTTCGTCGAGCAGGAGGGGATCACCCAGCCGGCCCCCGCGCCGCGCTTCTCGCGCACCCCCGCGACCCTCGGGATGGCCCCCGGTGGGCCCGGCGCGCACACCCGCGAGGCACTCACCGCATGGGGCATCCAGGACGTCGACGCGCTGCTGGCCAGCGGCGCCGCGAGCCAGGCCTGAGCGCGTGCGCCCCTTCCTCTTCCTCGGCACCCGCGCGGAGGACGACGTCGCCCAGCAGGAGTACGACGCCGTCCTCGCCGGCTCAGGACTGCACCCCGACGAGCTGGTCCGCGTCCGTCTCGAGGCGGCGCCCCTCGGCTGGGTGGAGCTCGACGACTGGTCCGGGATCATCCTGGGCGGCGRACCCTTCAACGTCTCCGACCCCGACGAGGGCAAGTCGGCGGTGCAGCGCCGCGTCGAGGCCGAGCTGCGCGACCTCGCGGTCCGCGTCGTCCAGGCGGACTTCCCCTACCTCGGCGCCTGCTACGGCATCGGGGTGCTCGGCACGCTCTTCGGCGGGATCGTCGACCGGACGTACGGCGAGCCCATCGGCGCCCTGCCCGTCCGGCTGACCGCCGAGGGGGCCGAGGACCCGCTCTTCGGGATCCTGCCCGAGGTGTTCTCCGCCTACCTCGGCCACAAGGAGGCGGTGTCGCGGCTGCCCGAAGGCGCCGTGCTGCTCGCCTCGACCGACACCTGCCCGGTGCACGCCTTCCGGATCGGGCGCAACGTCTACGCCACCCAGTTCCACCCCGAGCTCGACGCCGTCGCCCTGTGCGACCGGGTCGACGCCTACAGCGCGCACGGCTACTACGAGCCGCACGAGCAGGAGTCCCTCAAGGCCGCCGCCCGCGAGGCGATGGTCACCGAGCCCGTGCGCCTGCTCGCCCGCTTCGTCGAGCTGCACGCCCGTCCCTGAAACCCCCCCGTCCGCCGTCCGACCCGTTCCGCCACAGGAGAGCCATGACCGACCACGTCGACGTACTCATCATCGGAGCCGGCCTGTCCGGGATCGGGGCCGCCGCCCAGCTCACCCGCGAGCACCCCGGCCGCTCGTACGCCGTGCTCGAGCGGCGCGCGGCCAGCGGCGGCACGTGGGACCTCTTCCGCTACCCGGGCATCCGCTCGGACTCCGACATGTTCACCCTCGGCTACCGCTTCAAGCCGTGGCGCGGCGACAAGGCGCTCGCCGACGGGCCGTCGATCCTCGCCTACGTGCGCGAGACCGCACGTGAGTACGGCATCGACGAGCACATCCGCTACGGGTACGACGCCCGCGCGGCGTCCTGGGACAGCGACACCGCGACGTGGACGGTCAGCGTCCAGCACGGCGACGGCGAGACCAGCGAGATCACCTGTCACTTCCTGTGGGCGACCACCGGCTACTACGACTACGAGCAGGGCTACCGCCCGTCGTTCCCCGGCGAGGAGTCCTTCTCCGGGCAGGTGTTCCACCCGCAGCACTGGCCCGAGGACATCGACTACACCGGGAAGAAGGTCGTGGTCATCGGCTCCGGGGCCACCGCGGTCACGCTCGTCCCCGCGCTGGCCGAGTCGGGCGCCGGCCACGTGATCATGCTGCAGCGCTCCCCGACGTACGTCCTCCCCCTGCCCGCGGAGGACAAGGTCGCGTTGCGGCTACGGAAGCTCCTGCCCGAGAAGGCGGCGTACGCCGCGACGCGGTGGAAGAACGTCGGCGTCTCGACCGGCCTCTTCCAGCTCAGCCAGCGCCGTCCCGCGATGATGCGCGGCGTCATCCGCAAGGCCAACACCAAGCTGCTGCCCGAGGGGTACGACGTCGACACCCACTTCAAGCCGTCGTACGACCCGTGGGACCAGCGGCTGTGCCTGGTGCCCGACGGCGACCTGTTCCGGGTGATCAAGGACGGCCGGGCCGAGGTGGTCACCGACACGATCTCGACCTTCACGCCCGCCGGTATCCGGCTGGCGTCGGGTCGCGAGCTCGAGGCCGACATCGTGGTGACTGCGACCGGTCTGCGGCTCAAGGCCTTCGGCGGGATGACCTTCGACGTCGACGGCACGCGCGTCGAGCTGCCCGGCACGATGGCCTACAAGGCGCTGATGCTCAGCGGGATCCCCAACTTCGCCTACACGGTCGGGTACACCAACGCGTCGTGGACGCTCAAGGCCGACCTGGTGGGGGAGTACGTCTGCCGGTTGCTGACCCACCTCGACGCGCGCGGGCTCCGCTCGGCGGTGCCCGTCCCGGACCCGTCGGTGGGGGAGGGGCCGTTCATGGACTTCGCCGCCGGCTACGTGCTGCGGGCCATCGACCAGCTGCCCAAGCAGGGTGACGTCGAGCCGTGGAAGCTCCGGCAGAACTACTTCCACGACATGCGGATGATCCGCCGCGGGCCGATCGACGACGGGGCACTGGCCTTCCGCTGACGGGCTCGAGCCGGCGGTGCGACACGCCGACGACACCCGGACTGTGTCGGCGAGTCTGTCACTGTCAGGCGGTTGCAACCCCCATCCAGTGACAAAGTCCCCGGCCGGGCGGGGACTTTGACAGACGGGTCAGACCCGCCACCCTCAGGCCGACAGCCGCTCGCCCGACGCCGTGTCGAAGACGTGCACGGCGAGCGGGTCGACGACGAGGGTGACCCGCTCGCCCTTGGCCAGGTCCGGCCGCCCCTCGAGGCGTACGACGGCCTGGCTGATCACGCCGGACAGCGACGGGTCGTCGGGGACTGCGTACAGGAAGGCGTCGGAGCCGAGCTCCTCCACGACCGTGACGGTCACGGCGAAGCCCTGCTCGGAGGGAGATCCCAGCCGCCACGCGTGCGGCCGGACCCCGAGCGTCACGTCTCCCGTGGCCCGCGCGGCGACGTCGCGGGCGAGCGGGATCCGCAGGTCGCCGACCCAGGCGTCGCCGTCGGAGAGCGTGGCGGGCAGCAGGTTCATCGCGGGGGAGCCGATGAAGCCGGCGACGAAGAGGTTGGCCGGCCGGTCGTAGAGGGCGAGCGGGGTGTCGACCTGTTGGAGCAGGCCGTCCTTGAGCACCGCCACCCGGTCGCCCATCGTCATCGCCTCGACCTGGTCGTGGGTGACGTAGACGGTGGTGACGCCGAGCCGCTGCTGCAGCGCGGCGATCTGGGTGCGGGTCGAGACCCGGAGCTTGGCGTCGAGGTTGGATAGCGGCTCGTCCATCAGGAAGACCTCGGGCTGGCGCACGATCGCGCGGCCCATCGCGACGCGCTGGCGCTGCCCGCCGGACAGTGCCTTCGGCTTGCGGTCGAGGTAGTCCTCGAGGTCGAGGATCCGCGCTGCCTCCCGGACCCGCTGGTCGCGCTCCTGCTTGCCCACCCGCGCGACCTTGAGCGCGAAGCCCATGTTGTCGGCGACGCTCATGTGCGGGTAGAGCGCGTAGTTCTGGAAGACCATCGCGATGTCGCGGTCCTTGGGCACGTCGTCGGTGACGTCGCGGTCCCCGATCATGATCGAGCCCTCGGTGCACTCCTCGAGGCCGGCCAGCATCCGCAGGGAGGTGGACTTGCCGCAGCCCGAAGGCCCGACCAGCACCATGAACTCGCCGTCCTCGATCTCGAGGTCGAGGCCCTCGACCGCGGGTCGCTCCGCCCCCGGATAGCGTCGTCCGGCCCCCATGAATCGCACCGATGCCATCGCCAGACGTCCCTTCGTCCACGTCCCGGCGCACGGTCGGCCTGGGAGTGACAGTCACGGTACGACGCCCGTGCCGCCGCGTCTAGTGGAAGCGCTCCCACACTTTGAAGAGGCGCTACTGCGGGGACCATTGACAGGAAGTGTGACCGATGTCATGGTGAGGCGCAGACCCGAATGGAAGCGCTCTCACACTTCCACGCCGGTCCATGACCCAGCCGGACGCCCGTCCGGCGTCCCGCAGGACGGCAGGAGCAGAGCAGTGGTGCACACACCGAACAGCCGGCGAGCGCGACTCGTCACCGGCGCCCTGATGGCGCTCACCCTCACGACGACCGCGGCCGCCTGCGGCGGCGACGACTCCGGCGACTCGAGCGCGGGGGAGCCCACGACGATCACCGTGGCGACGTTCAACGAGTTCGGCTACGAGGACCTCATCGACGAGTGGAACGCGGCCAACGACGACATCAAGATCAAGCAGGTCAAGGTCGGCACCTGGGACGACGCCAAGGCCAACCTCTACACCAAGCTGGCGGCCGGCTCGGGCCTGTCCGACATCGAGGCGATCGAGGGCGACGCGATGCCCGCGATCATGGCCGAGAGCGACGCCTTCGTCGACCTCACCGACGCCGAGCTCGACGGCCGCTGGCTGGACTGGAAGGCCGAGGCCGGCACCAACGCCGACGGGCAGATGATCGGCTACGGCACCGACGTGGGGCCCGAGGGCATCTGCTACCGCGCCGACCTGTTCAAGAAGGCCGGTCTCCCGACCGACCGGGACGAGGTCGCGGCCCTGATGGGGACGTGGGACGACTACTTCGCCACCGGTGACGAGTTCGTCAAGGCGATGCCCGGCACCGCGTGGTACGACTCCTCGGGCGGGCTCGCGCAGGCGATGCTCAACCAGGTCGCGAACCCCTTCGAGACCGACGAGGGGACCGTGGACGTCGAGAACCCCGACCTCGAGGCCGTCTACGCCACCGTCACCGACAACGTGGCGCGCGGGCTCTCCTCGAAGATCCCCCAGTGGAGCGACGACTGGACCGCGCAGTTCCAGGACGACGGCTTCGCCACGATGGCCTGCCCGGGCTGGATGATGGGCATCGTCGAGGGCAACTCCGAGGGCGTCGAGGGCTGGGACATCGCCAACGTCTTCCCCGGCGGTGGCGGCAACTGGGGCGGATCGTTCCTGACGGTCCCCGCGCAGGGCGACCACCCGGACGAGGCCACCGAGGTCGCCGCGTGGCTGACCGCCCCCGAGCAGCAGGCCAAGGCCTTCGCCGCCGTGGGGGCCTTCCCCAGCCAGGTCGAGGCCCAGGACTCTCCCGAGGTCAACGAGGCGGTGAACGCGTTCTTCAACGACGCGCCCATCGGTGAGATCACGGCCGACCGCGCCGCTGCCATCACGGTGCAGCCCTTCAAGGGTCCGAAGTACTCCGACATCCTGACGGCGTTCCAGGCGGCGATCCTCCGCGTCGACGACGGTTCGCAGGACCCCGACAAGTCCTGGGACCAGTTCCTGTCCGACGTCGACGCCCTGGGCTGACCGGTCCCGAGCACCACCACCACCGAACGGCGAGCCGTGAGCACTCACCTTCCCACCCGGGGTGGCGACACCGAGCAGGAGTCGTCACCCCGACCGGGCCACCCGACCCCCACACCCAGGCCGCGACCGCGGCCGTGGCGGCGGCGGTTCAGCCGTCTCGACATGACGCTCTCGCCGTACCTCTACATCGCCCCGTTCTTCGTGCTGTTCCTCCTCATCGGCATGTTCCCCCTGGGCTACACCGCCTGGGTGTCGGTGCACGACTGGAGCCTGCTGGGCGGCAAGGGGGACTTCGTCGGCCTCGACAACTACCGCGAGGTCCTCGAGAACCCCTACTTCACCAAGCAGCTGGTCAACACGATCAGCATCTTCCTCATCTCCTCGGTCCCCCAGATCCTGATCGCGCTCGTGCTGGCCGCGCTGCTCGACAACCAGCTGCGGGCCCGGACCCTGTGGCGGATGAGCATCCTGCTGCCGTTCGTGGTCTCCCCCGTGGCGGTCGCGATCATCTTCGGCAGCCTGTACGGCGACCGCTACGGGCTCGTCAACCAGGTGCTGGGCCTGGTGGGTGTCGACCCCGTCGCGTGGCACACGAACCGGTTCGCCAGCCACGTCGCCATCGCCACGATGGTCAACTGGCGCTGGACCGGCTACAACGCGCTGATCTTCCTGGCCGCGATGCAGGCGGTGCCGCGCGACCTCTACGAGTCGGCCGCGATCGACGGGGCCGGACGCGTGCGCCAGTTCGCCTCGATCACCGTGCCGATGATCAGGCCCACGATGGTCTTCGTCATCATCACCTCGACGATCGGGGGGCTGCAGATCTTCGCCGAGCCCCGCCTCTTCGACGACACCATGGCCCGCAACGGCGGCAGCGACCGTCAGTTCGGCACCATCACGATGCTGATCTACGACTTCGGGTGGCAGCTGCGCGACCTCGGGCGAGCGTCGGCCACGGCGTGGCTGCTGTTCCTGGTGATCTGCGTCTTCGCGGTCGTCAACTTCGTGCTCATCCGTCGCGTCGGAGCCAAGGGAGGCGAACGATGAGCCGCCGTCCCGGCTTCCTCGTCTACGGCCTGCTGCTCGCCTTCCTGTTCGGCTCGGCCGCCCCGCTCTACTGGTCCYTCCTGCTGGGCTCGCAGACMAAGGAGGTCGCCGCCCAGGGCATCCCGCCGCTCCTCCCGGGGGGCCACTTCGTCGACAACGCCCGGCGGGCCATGGACTCCATCCCGTTCTGGACGTCGCTGGTCAACAGCCTGATGGTCTCGACCGTGACCGCGTGCTCGGTGGTGTTCTTCTGCACCCTGGCGGGCTACGCCTTCGCGAAGCTGCGCTTCCGGGGCAACGGGCTGCTGATGGTCGGTGTCATCGCGACGATGGCGGTCCCCACCCAGCTCGGCGTGGTCCCGCTGTTCATCCTGATGTCCAAGCTGGGGTGGGCCGGCAGCATCTGGTCGGTCGTCATCCCCTGGCTGGTCACCGCCTTCGGCGTCTTCTTCATGCGGCAGTACCTCGTCGACGCCGTTCCGGACGAGCTGATCGAGGCGGCTCGGATGGACGGGTGCTCCCAGATCCGCACCTTCTGGACGGTCGCCGTCCCGGCGGCGCGGCCCGCCGCAGCGATCCTGTGGCTCTTCACCTTCATGCAGGTGTGGACCGACTTCTTCTGGCCGTTGATCGCGCTGCCACCGGACAACCCCACCGTCCAGGTGGCGCTCAACCAGCTCCAGAGCGGGTACTTCAAGGACTTCAGCATGGTCCTCGCCGGGACCACCCTGGCCACCATCCCGCTCCTCGTCCTCTTCGTCGTCRCCGGCCGCCAGCTGGTCGCCGGAATCATGCAAGGAGCAGTCAAGGGATGACCGTCCAGCAGAGGCTCGGGACCGCCGAGCACACCACCAGTACGCCCGACCCCGACGCGCGCTTCCCCGAGGGGTTCGTGTGGGGGGTGGCCACGGCGTCGTACCAGATCGAGGGGGCGGTGGCCGAGGACGGACGCACCGCGTCCATCTGGGACACCTTCTCCCACACCCCGGGTGCGGTGATGAACGCGCACACCGGCGACGTCGCCTGCGACCACTACCACCGGATGCCGCAGGACGTGGCCCTGCTGCGCGAGCTCGAGGTGGCGTCGTACCGGTTCTCGGTCGCGTGGCCCCGGGTGCGCCCGGACGGCGGACCGGTCAACCGCGCCGGGCTCGCCTTCTACGACCGCCTCGTCGACGAGCTGCTCGCCCAGGACGTCGCGCCGTGGCTGACGCTCTACCACTGGGACCTCCCGCAGGCCCTCGAGGACGCGGGCGGCTGGACCAGCCGCGACACCGCCCACCGCTTCGCCGACTACGCGCTGTCCGTGCACGACGTCCTCGGCGACCGGGTGCCCACCTGGACGACCCTCAACGAGCCGTTCTGCTCCTCCCTCCTCGGCTACGCCGCAGGACACCATGCCCCCGGGCGGCAGGAGGGCGTCGCTGGCCTGGTCTCCGCGCACCACCTGCTGCTCGGGCACGGTCTCGTCGTCGACGAGCTGAGACGTCGCGCCGACGCCTCGGGCGACGACATCCGGCTGGGGCTGAGCCTCAACCTGACCGTGCCGGACCCGTTCGACCCGAGCGACCCGGCCGACGTGGACGCCGCGCGGCGCATCGACGCGCTGCACAACCGGCTCTTCCTCGACCCGGTCCTGCGCGGTTCCTACCCCGCGGACCTGTTCGCCGACACCGCGCACCTCGACTGGCAGGGCGGGCATTGGCGCGACGTCGTACGGGACGGGGACCTGGCGCTGATCTCCTCGCCGATCGACGTGCTGGGCGTGAACTACTACCACGGCAACGCCGTCTCGGGTCACCCTCACACCGACGTCGTGGGCGTCGGGAGCGACCAGCCGGACCGGGTGCCGCTGTCGCCGTTCGTGGGCTCAGAGCACGTGACGTTCCCGAGTCGCGGGCTGCCCGTCACCGACATGGGGTGGGAGGTGCAGCCCGACGGCCTGTACCGCCTGCTGCGCCGTCTCCACGTGGACTACCCGCGGCTGCCGATCTACCTCACCGAGACCGGGGCGGCGTACGCCGACGTCCCCGACGCCGACGGCGAGGTGCGTGACCCGGACCGCATCGAGTTCCTCGACTCCTACCTGCGCGCGGTGCACCGCGCGATCGGCGAGGGGGTCGACGTGCGCGGGTTCTTCCAGTGGTCCTTCATGGACAACTTCGAGTGGGCCTACGGCTACGCGAAGCGCTTCGGGCTGGTCCACGTCGACTACGAGACGCAGCGGCGGACGCCGAAGGCCAGTGCCCGCTGGTACGCCGAGGTCGCGCGGTCGGGAGGCCTGCCCGTGCCGGGACCGCCGGGCCCACTAGCGTGAGCAGGGTGAACGGAACGAGGAGGGACGGCGCGTCCGCCTCGCCCACCCTCGACGAGGTCGCCCGGGTCGCGGGCGTCTCCCGCGCGACCGCCTCCCGCGCGATCAACGGTGGGCAGCGGGTGAGCCCGCGCGCGCAGTCCTCGGTCGACGCAGMGGTCCGGTCGCTGGGCTACGTACCCAACCCGGCGGCGCGCAGCCTGGTCACGCGGCGTACCGACTCCATCGCCGTCGTCGTCCCCGAGCCCGACGACCGGGTCTTCTCCGACCCGTTCTTCGCCGGCACCCTGCGGGGCGTGACGCGGGTCCTCGGCGACCGCGACATGCAGCTCGTGCTGCTGCTCGCCCGCCCGGGTGCGTCGACCGCGCGCACGCTGCGCTACCTCACCAACCGGCACGTCGACGGTGCGCTCGTGGTCTCCCACCACCGCGACGACGGTCTCGCCGAGCAGCTCACCCGCATCGACCTGCCCTGCGTCTTCGGCGGCCGGCCCTGGTCGGCGGGCGACCGGGTCGCCTACGTCGACGTCGACAACACCGCCGGCGAGCGGATGGCCACCGAGGTGCTCGTCGAGCGCGGCTGCCGTCGCATCGGCACCATCGCGGGACCCGCCGACATGACCGCGGCCGAGGACCGGCTCGCGGGGTGGCGACTGGCGATGGCCGCGGCCGGCATGGCCGACGACGCCGTCGTGCACGGCGACTTCACCGAGGCCGGTGGCCAGCACGCCGCCGAGGAGCTGATGGGCAGGCACCCGGACCTCGACGGCATCGTCGTCGCCTCCGACCTGATGGCCTCCGGCGCCCTCAAGGTGCTCTCCGCCCTCGGCCGGCGCGTGCCTGACGACGTCGCCGTGGTCGGGTACGACGACCTCGGCGTCGCCGAGCGCACCACCCCGCCGCTGACCACCGTGCGCCAGCCGGTCGAGGAGATGGCCGAGCGCGCCACCCGGCTGCTGCTCGAGCAGGTCGACGGGCACACCGGCGGCCACGCCATGCGGGTGATCATCCCGCCGCTCCTCGTGCGCCGCGACAGTACCTGACGCTGCGGTCGTGCGCCGGGCGTTCACCAACTGGCGGCGGCCGACAGGCGCCCGACCGCGCGGGTCGTCGTACGCCGCCAGTTGCCGAAGCTCCGGGGCAGACCCGACCCGGCGGGCCTCCAGCACCACGCCGGAACGTGACCCCCGACACCCCACAGACCCCACGATTCACAGGAACACCCACGCCACCGATAGCGTTCAACCCACGCATCCCGTCAAGTCTTGCAACGGGTGCACGGATCGTGACTCACGCAGTCGGTCGATCCGCCCCTCACTTCTGAGGACGTATGCCGCCCGACACGGGCCGGCCCACGATTGGCGAGACGCCAACCGAAAGATTCCCCCCATGAACTTCGCCGACCTCGGCGTGCCCTCCTCGTTGATCTCGATCCTCGAGAAGCAAGGCATCACCACCCCCACTCCCATCCAGGCCGCGACGCTGCCCGACAGCCTCGCCGGCCGCGACGTCCTCGGCCGTGGCCGCACCGGCTCCGGCAAGACATTCGCGTTCGTGCTGCCGCTGATCGCCCGCCTCGACGCCTCCAAGATGCCGGCCATGCCGCGCAAGCCGCGCGCGCTGATCCTGGCCCCGACCCGCGAGCTGGTCGGCCAGATCCACGCCGCCCTCAAGCCGATGGCCGACGCCACCGGCCTGTCCACAGTCGTCATCTACGGCGGCGTCGGCCAGGGCCCCCAGACCACCGCGCTGAAGAAGGGCGTCGACATCGTCATCGCCTGCCCCGGCCGCCTCGAGGACCTCATGGGTCAGGGGTACGCCGACCTGTCCGCGGTCGAGACCACGATCCTCGACGAGGCCGACCACATGGCCGACCTCGGATTCCTGCCCGGCGTCCGCCGGATCATGGACAAGACGCCGCGCACCGGACAGCGCCTGCTGTTCTCCGCCACGCTCGACAAGGCGATCGACGTCCTGGTCAAGCGCTTCCTCACCAACCCGGTCACCCACGAGGCCGACTCGGCGCAGTCGCCGGTCTCCACGATGTCGCACCACGTGCTGCACGTGTCCCGCGACCAGCGCGTGCCCGTGCTCGTCGACCTGACCAGCGCGCCCGGTCGCACGGTCGTCTTCACGCGCACCAAGCACGGCGCCAAGGCCCTGGCCCGCCAGCTCAACAAGTCCGGCGTCCCGTCGGTCGACCTGCACGGCAACCTGTCGCAGAACGCGCGCACGCGCAACATGGAGATGTTCCACTCCGGCAAGGCCACCACGCTGGTCGCCACCGACATCGCCGCGCGCGGCATCCACGTCGACGACGTGGCGCTCGTGGTCCACGCCGACCCGCCCACCGAGCACAAGGCCTACCTGCACCGCTCGGGCCGTACGGCGCGTGCCGGCGCCGAGGGCACCGTCATCACGCTGATGACCGACGACCAGGTCCGCGACGTGCGCGACCTGACCCGCCTCGCGGGCATCAAGGCCACCACGACCAAGGTCCACGGCCCCGACCACCCGATGCTGGTCCAGCTCGCCCCGGGCGAGCGCAGCACCCCCGGCGGTCTCGTCGTCGAGACCCCCTCCTCCGGTGGTGGCTCCTCGACCGGTGCCAACGCACAGCGCAAGCGGGCCCGCAGCAACGGCCAGACCAACGGCCAGTCGCGCCGGGGCAACCCGACCGGCGGCTCGTCCGAGGGTCGCTCCGGCGGCCAGTCCTCGGGTGGTGGCCAGGGTGGCAACGGCGGCGGTCAGCGTCGTCGCTCCGGCGGTGGCCAGGGCGGCGGCCAGGGCGGCGGCCAGGGCGGTCAGTCCCGCGGTCGCAGCGGCGGTGGCCAGGGCCAGCGTCGCGGCGGCTCCTCCAGCGGCGGCAGCACCCGCGTCCACAGCTCCTCCTCGTTCAGTGCTGGTCGCTGAGCCTCTGCTCCGCCGGCTCAGTGCTGGTCGCTGAGCCTCTGCTCCGCCGGCTCAGTGCTGGTCGCTGAGACGTGGGCTCCGCCGGCTCCGTGCTGGTCGCTGAGCTTCGGCGGCTCCGGCTCACTGCTGGTCGCTGAGCGAGCCGCTTCGCCCGTTCTCTAGGCTCGGGTCCGTGTACGACTGGCTGCGAAGCTCCCTGTGGGACGTGGTGCCGCGCGACCAGCGCGACACCGCGGCCGCACTGCGTCGACGCCAGGTCGTCACGGTCGCCGTCGTCCTCCTCGGCGCTGGTGTCCTCGGCTACTCGCTGAGGATCGAGCCGGGGAGCCCCACGTTCTACGTCTCCACCATGGTGCTGGCCGGGGTGTGGGTGGTCGGCGCGTTCGCGTCGGGCCGCCTGCACCTCGGTCGCATCACGCGTGGGGAGGCGACCCTGCGACCGGTGGTGGCGCCGCTCGCCATCGGTCTCGTGCTGGTGGCGGTCTTCGTCGTCGGCTCGCTGGTGGTGCGCCAGATCCCCCCGCTGGCCGACTACGTCAGCTCGGTCCTGGAGTACGCCGACCAGGGCTCGGTGCCCGTACTGGTCGTCATCACGCTCATCAACGGCATCGCCGAGGAGCTCTTCTTCCGCGGGGCGGCGTACGCCGCGATCCCGCGTCACCCGGTGGCCTGGACGACGCTCGCCTACTTCGTGGCGACGCTCGCGACCGGCAACGTGATGCTCGCCTTCGCAGCGATCCTCATCGGCCTCGTGTGCGGCCTCCAGCGCCGTGCCAGCGGCGGGGTGCTCGCGCCGATCATCACGCACGTCACCTGGTCGCTGTCGATGCTGCTGGTGCTGCCGCTCTTCTTCGGCTGACGCCTCAGCTGCCGGAGGCCGCCGCGCGCTCCTCGAGCGCGCGGCGTACGGACTCCTCGTAGCTCAACGGCTCGCCCGGTACGACGTCGCGGATCGAGGTGTCGGTCACGACCACCTCGGTCGACATCGAGTCGATGAGGTTGCGGCCCGTGGTCGCGTCGACGTCGGTGACCAGCGCGAGCCAGTACGACGACAGCCGCGGCGTCAGCACGGGGACGGGGACGACGGGGATCTTGCGCCCGTTGATGAGCTCGGCGGCGACCTTCATCATGTCGAGGTAGGTCAGCTGCTCGGTGCCGCCGATCTCGAAGACCCGTCCGAAGGCCTCCTGCTTGTCGACCACGCCCGCGAGGTAGCGGATGACGTCGTCGAGGGCGATCGGCTGGGTGCGCGTGCCGACCCACTTGGGCACGATCATGGCCGGGAGGTTCTTGACGAGCTGGCGGGTGATCTCCCATGAGATGCCGCCGTGGCCGACCACGATCGCGGCGCGCAGCACCGTGACCGCTACGCCGTCCTGGCCCAGGAGGCCCTCGACCTCGCGGCGCGAGCGCAGGTGCGTGGACAGGGTGCCGTCGTCGGCGCCGAGCCCGCCCATGTAGACGATCTGGCGCAGGCCCGCGGCCGCGGCGGCCTTGCTGAAGTTGCGGGCCGCCTCCGCGTCCTTGCGCTCGAAGTCGGGGTCGTCGAGCGAGTGCACGAGGTAGATCGCGACGTCGACGCCGTCGAGCGCCTCGGCCAGCGACTCCGGGTCCATCACGTCGGCGCCGACCGGCTCCCCGGCGCCGTCGTACTGCTCCGGGCGTCGGGTCATGGCGCGCACGGTGTGCCCGTCGTCGACGAGGGCGGGGACGAGGCGGCGGCCGATGAAGCCGGTGGCCCCGGTGACCAGGACGGTGCTCATGCGCCCAGCCTTGCAGACGGGCGTAGGAATGCTCGGACTGGAAGTTAGTTCAACCTTCAATTACAGTGGTGACAACGAAGGAGCACCCATGTCCATCCCCGCAGTCCGGCTCAACCACGCCGTCCTCTTCGTCGCCGACCTCGAGCGGTCGATCGACTTCTACACCTCCGTGTTCGGGATGGAGGTCGCCGCCCGCGAGCCCCGCGCCCGCGCCGCCTTCCTGCGACTCACCCACGGCGACAACCACCACGACCTGGGTCTGTTCGGCATCGGGGCCGACCAGGTCAAGCGGCCCGGTATCGGGCTCTACCACCTGGCGTGGCAGGTCGACACGATCGAGCAGCTCGGGCAAGCGCGCCTGACCCTGGCCGACGCCGACGCCCTCACCGGGGAGTCGAGCCACGGCGCCACCAAGAGCGTCTACGGCAAGGACCCCGACGGCAACGAGTTCGAGGTCATGTGGATGCTGCCCCGCGCGGAGTGGGGACGCTACGAGCACGAGGCGCCGGTCGAGCGCCTGGACCTGGCCGCCGAGGTCGACAGCTGGTCCGGCGTCCGGACCGCCGGGCGCATCGTGGTGGACGAGCCCCGATGACCCTGTTCGACGCACCGGTCGTCGCCTGGGCCGCCGGGGCCGACGACCCCGCGCGGCCGCTCGTCGTGCTGCTGCACGGTCGCGGATCGCACGAGCAGGACATCGTCGGTCTCGCCGCACACCTGCCCGAGGGGCCGTCGTACGTCGCCGTGCGCGCGCCGATCGCCGAGGGTGGCGGCTACGCGTGGTTCGCCAACCGCGGGATCGGCCGACCGGTGCCCGAGAGCCTGGCCGCGACGACCTCGTGGTTCCGTGCGTGGCTCGACGACGTCGCCCCGCCCGACCGGCCGGTGGTGCTGGTGGGCTTCAGCGGAGGCGCCGCCTTCGCCGGCGGGCTGCTGCTCGGCGATCCGTCGCGCTTCGCGGGCACGGCGATCCTCCACGGCACGCTGCCCTTCGAGGACGCGGGAATGGACGTCGGGGACGGCCGGCTGTCGGGTCGCCCCGTCCTGGTCGTCCACGGCGAGCAGGACCGTGTCATCCCCGCCGAGCTGCAGGCCCGCACGTGGTCGTGGCTGCACGACGGGTCGGGCGCGGACGTGACCGACCGGCGCGACCCGGGCGGCCACGGCCTGAGCGAGGCGACGGTGACCGAGCTCGGCGACTGGATGGCTGCACTCGTCAGGTGACGGTCGTGCCGCGGCGCGCGTCCAGGCGCGCCATGGCCGGCGTGGCCGTGACGCCGTGGAGCAGGACCGAGACGATGACCGTGAAGGCGACCGTGGACCACAGCCACGCCTCGTGCGGCACGTCCTCGTGGCTGGTCGCGTAGGCCAGGTAGTACAGCGAGCCGACGCCGCGGACGCCGAAGAAGGCCACGGCCATCCGCTCGCCGGGGTCGAGCCCGCCGTCGAGCCGCTGGTCGCGGGCGAGCAGGGACAGGGCGGCGTACCCGGCGAGGGGCCGCACCACCAGCACGAGCGAGACGGCCACGAGGACCCCGCGCCAGTCGAGGTGGTCGAGGAGGCCGCGCGTCATGGCCATGCCCAGGACGAGCAGGACCATCAGGGTCATCAGGCGCTCGAGCCGCTCGACCACGCCGTGCATCGCGCGCTGGTAGGAGTGCCCGCGCTCGGAGGCCCGCAGCCGCATCGCGCAGGTGAAGACCGCGAGGAAGCCGTAGCCGCCGACCAGCTCCGCGGCGCCGTACGCCGCCAGCAGGGCGGCCAGCGCCAGCAGCGGCTCGCCGTGGTCGGCCAGGCGGAGCTTGTCGCTGCGGGCCCGGAACGCCTGGCGGCCCAGCAGCCAACCGGCGGCCAGGCCAACGGCGACGCCGAGCACGATCTTGCCGGCGACGTACCAGCCGATCCAGGCGCCCGCGTCGAGCAGCGTGAAGCCGCCGGCCAGCAGGAGCAGGGCCAGGTGCACGAACGGGAACGCGAGCCCGTCGTTGAGCCCCGCCTCGGCGGTGAGGGAGAAGCGGATGTCGTCGTCCTCGAGGGACTCCTCGTCACGACCGTCGCGGTCGATGTCGTCGGTCAACGGCTCGCCGACCTGGACGTCGGAGGCGAGCACGGGGTCGGTGGGGGCGAGGACGGCGCCCAGCAGCAGGGCCACGGCCGGCGCCAGCCCGGCCACCCACCAGCCCAGCACGCCGACGCCGAGGATGGTCAGCGGCATGGTGACCACCAGCAGTCGCCACACCGGCGACCAGGTGCGCCACGACTGCCAGGACCGCAGGTCCAGCGTGCGCTCGATGGCCAGGCCGACGCCCATCAGCGACACCAGCACGGTGAACTCGGTGACGTGGGTGACCAGCGTGCGGTGGTCCTGGGGGTCGAGGCTGACGCCGTCGGCCAGGGGCAGCAGCCCGATGAGCATGCCGACCGCGACCAGCACCATCGGCGGCGACACCGCGATGCGCCGGGTGACCTGGGGAAGGACGATCGCGAGGAGCAGGGACAGGCCGAGGAGGAGGTAGACCGCCGCCCCGGTCATCGGGCCCGCGGGCCGGGGATCGTCGGGTGGTTGAGCACGGAACCAGTCTCTCAGCCGACCCCGCGCGGTGTCGCTTCGTCGTCACCCCGGGGGGCGGTCAGGCGCCACCGGAGGGCCAGCGCGGCGGCCTGTTGTCGTACGCCGCGGCGGAGTCGTCCATCGCCTGCTCGTAGGCCGCGACGAGCCCGGCGACCGTGAGCGGCTTGAGCCGGTGCACCATCTCGCGCAGCTGCTCGGGGGTGCCGCCGGCGTCGCGGACGGGCGGCCAGACGAGGGTCCGGACGATCTCGGACAGCTCGGCGGCCACCTGCCGGCCGTGCTCGGCGTACACCTCCGCGACCGCGGCGGCGGCCTCCGGCGGCACGCCCAGGCCGGCCAACCCCTCGGCGACGTCCACGTGTCGCTCGCCGGTCACGGGCGCCAGCAGGGACAGGTGCAGCGCGATGTCGGAGGGCGTGGCGTCGGCGGGGATGCGCTCGACGTACTTCTCGATCGCGGCGAGCGTGAAGCCGTGGCCCTGCAGCTCGCGGACCAGCTCGAGCCGGGCGACGTGCTCGGAGGAGTAGTAGCCGGAGCGCCCGCGGCGGATCGGCGGCGGGACCAGGCCCCGGGAGGTGTAGAAGCGGACGTTGCGCACGCTGGTGCCGACCCGCTCGGTCAGCTCGTCGAGGGTCAGGAGCAGGGCGTCGTCGTCGTACGCCTCGTCGGGTGCTGGGTCGGCTACGGGGTCGGTCATCGTCGTCCCTCCTCGGGCGTGAACCTGGCCACACCGGTTGACCACGGTGACAGTAATGGTGTCACAATCGAGGGACGGGTCTCCACACGTACGCGACACACCCTCCCGACATCGAAGGACGGTCATGGCAGAGGCATTCATCTACGACCACATCCGTACGCCGCGCGGCAAGGGCAAGGCCGTCGGGACGCTGCACGAGGTCAAGCCGGTCGACCTCGTGGTCGGCCTCCTCGACGAGGTGCGGACGCGCAACCCCGGTCTCGACCCCGCCCGCGTGGACGACGTCGTGCTCGGCGTCGTGTCGCCGCTCGGCGACCAGGGTGGCGACATCGCCAAGACCGCGGCCCTGGCGGCCGGCTATCCCGAGACCGTGGCCGGCGTGCAGCTCAACCGCTTCTGCGCCTCCGGCCTGGAGGCGGTCAACCAGGCGGCCTCCCGCGTGCGCGGCGGCTTCGAGGACCTGATCCTCGCCGGCGGCGTCGAGTCGATGAGCCGCGTCCCCATGGGCTCCGACGGCGGCGCCTGGGCGATGGACCCGGCCACCGCGCTGACCACCGGCTTCGTCCCGCAGGGCATCGGCGCCGACCTGATCGCCACGATCGAGGGCTGGAACCGCGGCGACGTGGACGCCTTCGCCGCCGAGTCGCACCACCGTGCGGCCAAGGCGTGGGCCAACGGCTACTTCGCCGACGCCGTCATCCCGGTCCGCGACCGCAACGGCCTCACCGTGCTCGACCACGACGAGACGATCCGCCCCGACACCAGCCCCGAGGGCCTGGCCGGCCTCAAGCCGTCCTTCGCCCAGATCGGCCGCGACGCCGGCTTCGACGACGTGGCGCTGGAGAAGTACCACTGGGTCGAGAGGATCGACCACGTCCACCACGCCGGCAACAGCTCCGGCATCGTCGACGGCGCCGCGATCATGGCCATCGGCAGCGAGCAGGTCGGCACCGACCTCGGCCTCACCCCGCGTGCCCGGATCATCGCCACGGCGGTCTCCGGCGCCGACCCCACGATCATGCTCACCGGTCCCGCCCCCGCGGCCCGCAAGGCCCTGGCCAAGGCCGGCCTCGAGGTCGAGGACATCGACCTGTTCGAGATCAACGAGGCCTTCGCCGCCGTCGCGATGCGCYTCATGCGCGACCTGGGCATCTCCCACGACATCACCAACGTCAACGGCGGCGCGATCGCCATGGGCCACCCGCTCGGCGCCACGGGCGCGATGATCCTCGGCACGCTGGTCGACGAGCTCGCCCGCCGCGACCAGAAGCGCGGCCTCGCCACGCTCTGCGTCGGCGGCGGCATGGGCATCGCCACCATCGTCGAGCTCGTCTGAAAGGCAGTCACCCACACATGAGCACCACCACCGCCAGCACCGACCAGCACAGCGCCGTCCGCTACGAGCGCGACGCCGACGGCATCGTCACCCTCACCCTCGACGACCCGACGTCGAAGGCCAACACCATGACCGAGCTCTACCAGCGGTCCATGGACGAGGTCGTCGACCGGCTGTACGCCGAGCAGGACGACGTCGTCGGCGTCGTCGTCGCCAGCGCCAAGAAGACCTTCTTCGCCGGCGGCAACCTGAAGCTGATGTCCCAGGCCACCCCGGACGACGCGCAGCAGATCTTCGATTCCGGTGAGGCGATCAAGGCCGGCCTGCGCCGCCTCGAGCGCTTCCCGCGCCCGGTCGTGGCCGCGATCAACGGCGCCGCCCTCGGCGGTGGCCTCGAGATCGCGCTGGCCGCCAACCACCGCATCGCGGTCGACGACCGCTCGGTCAAGATCGGCCTGCCCGAGTCCACCCTCGGCCTGCTCCCCGGCGGCGGCGGCGTGACGCGCGTCGTACGCATGCTGGGCCTGCAGTCCGCGCTGATGGACGTGCTGATGCCGGGCACCCAGTTCGACCCGCAGGGCGCGCTGGCCAAGGGCCTCGTCGACGAGCTGCTGCCCACTCGCGAGGAGCTCGTCCCTGCCGCCAAGGCCTGGATCCTCGAGCACCGCGACGACGAGGAGGCCGCCACCAAGCCGTGGGACCGCGCCGGCTACAAGATGCCCGGCGGCACCCCGAGGACGCCCGCGCTGGCGGCGTTCCTCCCGGCCTTCCCGGCCCTGCTGCGCAAGCAGACGAAGGGTGCGGTCTACCCCGCCCCGCGCGCGATCCTCAGCGCTGCGGTCGAGGGCGCGCAGGTCGACTTCGACACGGCCTCGCGCATCGAGTCGCGCTACCTCACGAGCCTGATCGTCAACCAGGGCTCCAAGAACATGATCCAGGCGTTCTTCTTCGACCTCCAGGCGATCAACTCCGGGTCGCTGCGGCCCGAGGGCATCGAGCGCTGGAAGGCCACCAAGGTCGGCGTCCTCGGCGCCGGGATGATGGGCGCCGGCATCGCCTACGCGTGCGCCCGCGCCGGCATGCAGGTCGTGCTCAAGGACGTGTCGACCGAGAACGCCGAGAAGGGCAAGGCCTACACCGCCAGGCTCAACGCCAAGGGCATCGAGCGTGGGAAGCTCACCCAGGAGAAGGCCGACGAGCTGCTCGGCCGGATCGCCGCGACCGGGGACCCGGCGGACCTCACCGGCTGCGACCTGGTGATCGAGGCGGTCTTCGAGGACCCGGCGCTGAAGGCCACGGTCTTCGCCGAGGTGGCGCCGTACGTCGACGACGACGCGCTGCTGTGCTCCAACACCTCGACGCTGCCGATCACCGAGCTCGCTGGCGGCATCGACCGGCCGGCCGACTTCATCGGGCTGCACTTCTTCAGCCCCGTCGACAAGATGCCGCTCGTCGAGATCATCCGCGGCAAGGAGACCTCCGACGTCGCGCTGGCCAAGGCGTACGACGTCGTCCAGCAGATCCGCAAGACCCCGATCGTGGTCAACGACTCGCGCGGCTTCTACACCTCGCGCGTCATCGGCACGCAGATCAACGAGGGGCTGACGATGCTCGCCGAGGGCGCGCACCCGATCTCCCTCGAGCGGGCCGCGACGCAGGCCGGCTTCCCGGTCGGGCCGCTGCAGATCAGCGACGAGCTCAACATGGAGCTGATGGCCAAGATCCGCAAGGCCACCGCCGACGCCGCCGTCCGCGAGGGCCGCGAGCTGCCGGAGGACCGGGCGGGTGAGGTGATCGCCACGATGATCGAGGCGGGGCGTCCCTCACGCCTCAAGGGTGCCGGCTTCTACGAGTACGACGAGTCCGGTCGCCGCGCGGGTCTCTGGCCGGAGATCGGGGCGACGTTCCCGGTGGCCGAGGAGCAGATCCCCTTCGCCGACATGAAGGACCGGATGCTCTTCATCGAGGCGATCGAGACCGCCAAGTGCTTCGAGGAGGAGGTCATCACCTCCGCCGCCGCGGCCAACATCGGCTCGATCATGGGCATCGGCTTCCCGGCCATCACCGGCGGCGCCGCGCAGTTCATGACCGGCTACCAGGCCATGGACGAGCGCGGGCGTCCCGTCGGGGAGATCGGCCTCGGCGCCTTCCTGGCCCGGGCCGACGAGCTCGCGGACACGTACGGCGAGCGGTTCCGGCCCACGGCGTACCTCCGCGACCTGCACGCGAAGGGCGAGTCCTTCCCCGCCTGACGACGTGAGCGGGCACTTCCGTGCGAATGGGAGGTGCCGAGCGGGCACTTCCGGGCGCGTGGGAAGTGCCGAGAGGGCACTTCCGGGCGCGTGGGAAGTGCCCTCTCGGCCTACCCCCGGTCGTGCAGCTCGATGCTGTCGACGATCCCGAGCAGCGCGTCCACCTCGCCCGGCGGTGTGTGCGGAGACCATGAGGCCCACACCAGGAAGGACTCTCCGTCGACGTCGATGACCCAGGCATCGTGGACGGTGCCGGGGTCTCCGAGGCCGATGGGGCCATCTTCCGCTTGGAGGAGTAGCTGTCCCAGGCAGGTCGGGACCCCGCTGGGCACCTTGAACCGCACATGCACGGCGGCACGGCCGGAGAAGGTCCCGGGAGTCGGTCCCTGGACGACCTCCAGACCAGGGGCGTGCGTGAGGGCCCGCACGAAGCCGGGGAGGCCACGATCCTGCACGTGCGCCATGGTGCATCCCCGCTGGGCGATCCACCGGACGTCCAGCTGCAGCAGGTCGACGTACCAGTCCGGGTCCTGCGACAGCACGTGCTCGTTGACCTTCTCGTCGTACGTGACGTCCGAGCCCAGGCCCTCGAACCGGTTCGGGCCATGCCAGGCGTTCCACCCAGGGGGCAGCGTCAGGCGCACTGCGGGGCTGTAGGGGCCCACGGAGGCAGCGAACTCGTACGTGCCCGCGCGCAGCGTGGTCATGGTGGGTCCGGGCCACAGAGTCACCCCGGAGGTGTCGGGGTGCTCTGCCGGTTGCACATCTCTGTCGGTGTCGCTCGTCACGGCGAGCAACCCGCTCACGGCCAGGACGAAGGCGGCCGCGCCACCCATCACGGCGTACCGCCGTCGGCGCCGCGCCCGTCCTCCCGCCTCGATGAGGTCGAACCCCGGCACGGGAGTGGTGAGCTCGGCCTGCTCGCGGAAGGCCTCCAGCAGATCTTTAGACATGATCGACGCCTCCTTCGACCGGGGTGAGCAGCAGGGCCAAGGCCTCACGACCGCGGCTCAGGCGTGACTTCACGGTTCCGGTCGGTACGCCGAGCTCGTCGGCGATCCTGTGGACCGGCAGGTCGGCCAGGTAGTGCAGCGCGATGACCTCTCGCTGCGGCTCCGGCAGGGCCCGGAGGGCGGCGATGATCTCCAGGTGGTCCTCGAGGGCGGCGGGGTCCCGGGGGGCCACCATCCTGTCTCGCGCGCGCTGGCCGTTGCGCAGCTTGCGCCACCTGCTCCGATGCACGTGGATCGCGGTCGTGCGCAACCACGCCTCGTGGTTGTCCACGCGCAGGAACCGTCGTCCGGACGCGGCCGCCCGGACGAAGGCCTCCTGGACCACGTCCTCCGCCTCGTCGAAGTTGCTGGTGATGGCGTAGAGCTGCACGACGAGCTTGCGGTAGCTCGCGTCGAACACGTCGCGGAGGGACACACGGTCCTCGAGATCCTGCATCCGACCGAAGGTGATGGAGTCTTCGTCCATGCCGCCTCCTGGCTGGGATGACCACAACGACTCCTCAGCGCCGTCCGGGGTTCCGTGTCGTCGCGGACTCCTTCCCATGGTCCGCCTCGGACGCCTCGCTGGCTGCGGCCCGTCCGGACCAGTACGCCGCCGACCCAGCGCACCGGAAGTGCCCGGTCGGCGCATTCAGGACACAGGAACCGCCCGGTCGGGGAGGATGGGCCGGTGAGCCAGCCCCCCGTCATCGACGTCCGTGGCCTGCACGTCCGCTTCGGCGAGGTCGAGGCGGTCGCCGGCATCGACCTGCAGGCCGAGGCCGGCCACGCGACCGCCCTCCTGGGGCGCAACGGCGCCGGCAAGTCGACCACCATGCGCGTCCTCGCCGGGGTCGTCCCGCCCACCGCGGGGTCCGTCCTCGTGGACGGGGTCGACGTGGCCCGCGACCCGGTGGGGGTCAAGCGCCGGGTGGGGTACTGCCCCGACGTGGGCGGCCTCGTCCCCCGCGCCACCCCGTGGGAGCACCTCCAGCTCGCGGCGCGCCTGCGTCGCCTCGACGACTGGGAGGTCCGGGCCCGTGACCTGCTCGAGCGCTTCGAGCTCGGCGACGTCGCGCACCGCGTGACCAGCGGCTTCAGCCACGGCATGGGCCGGCGCCTCTCGGTGGTCCTCGCCGCGCTCCACGAGCCCGACGTGCTGCTGCTCGACGAGCCCTTCGACGGCGTCGACCCGCTGGGCGTCGAGGCCACCCTGACCGTCATCGAGGACGCCCGCGCCCGCGGCGCCTGCGTCCTCGTCTCCACCCACCTGCGCGACCTCGCGATGCAGGCCTGCAGCACCGCGGTGGTGCTGCGCGGCGGCGCCCAGGTCGCGGCCATGGGAGCCGACGAGCTGAGCGGGGAGGCCGGCGCCGATGCCTACCGTGCGCTCCTCGACTGACTCCTGGGTCGACGCCGTCGTCGACCTCCGGCACCTGCTCCGCTTCCGCGCCGCGACCGTACGGCGCCCGCATACCTCTCGGGCCGGTGCGCTCGTCGTCCTGGCGATCAGTGTCGCCGTGGCCGCACTCCCCGCCCGCGCCGAGATCGTGCCGGGGAGCCTCCTGGCCGATCTCGTGGTGCCGATGCGGGAGAACCTGCCCGCGATGCTGGCCGGGCTGCTGGCCCTCTCGATCGTCTCCGCGGTCGCCGGCGGGGGAGGGCGCGAGCTGGTTCCCCACGACCAGGCGTCCGTCTTCCCGATCACGCCCGCTACCGAGCACCTCGGGACGCTGGTCCTGGCGCCCCTCAACCTCGCGTGGCTGGTGCAGTCCTGGCTGCTCATGGCCGTCACCTCGTTCGTGGCCGGCCCCGACCGCTGGGTCGCGGCCCAGGGGGTCGTCGTGCTCTGGCTGCTGCTCGCGACCGCGCTCGCCCAGGTGGTGGCCTGGACGGTCGAGGTCGTACGCCGTGGCTCCCGCGGGATCGTCATCACCCGCGCGGCGACCGCGGTGCTGCTCCTCGTGGGCATCGGCCTGCAGGCCACCGGGAGGCTCGTGCCGCTGCTCGACGCCTCGCCCACGCGCCACCTGGCGACGGCGATCCGCGCCGGGGCCGGCGAGCGGTGGTCGTGGACCGTCCTCGCGCAGGCGGTCCTCGTCGTGGTGGCGGTCGGAGCGGGCGTCTGGCCGGCGGCCGCGGCCCTGCGGCGTACGCCTCGCGAGGAGCTCAAGGGCGAGAGCGGGAGCCACCCCGCCAGGTCCACCCCGTCCAGCGACCTGGCCATGGTCCGACGCCTCGACCGGGCGTCGGTGTGGCGGTCGGTGCCGATGCGCCGCGGCCTGGTCGTGCTGACGCTCGGCCCGGGACTCGTGGCGCTGGCCGGCGGGATGCCGTGGGCCTCGGTGACCGTGCTTCCCGCCCTCGTCGCGAGCGGAGGTGCGCTCCTCTTCGGGGTGAACACCTGGTGCCTCGACGGGCGCGGCCTGCTCTGGCGAGAGAGCCTCCCGGCCGACCCGTCCACGGTGTTCGACGCGCGGGCCCTCACGCTCGCGGAGTGGGTGAGCCTCTCCGCCGCCATGACGGTCCTCGTCGCGTCGATCCGGGCCGGCGTGCCGTCACCCGGGGAGGCGGTCGCGGTGGTGAGCGTGTGGGTCGTCGTCACGACCCAGGTTGTCGCCGTGGCCATGTCGTGGTCGGGTCGCCGGCCCTTCGCCGCGGACATGCGCACCGCGCGGGCGACGCCGGCACCGCCGGTGGTGATGGTCGGCTACTCGGCCCGCCTCGCCACGAGCACGACCCTCAGTGCCCTGCTGCTGTCCTACCCCGCGCAGGTGCCGGGACTGGAGTGGGTCACCCCGGTCCTGGCCGCGCCGATGCTCGTCTGGTCCTTGGCGCGGCTCGCCCGGGCACGGAGGCGCTGGTCCAGGCCCACCGAGCGTGCCCGCGTCGTGATGACCGTGGCGGCCTGAGGGGTCAGCCCCGCGGCACCGACAGCACGGAGCACTCGGACTGCGCGACGCTCATCTCGCCGACCGCGGGGTCGTCGAAGCGCGCCATCAGGGTGGAGACGGACGCGTCGCGGATGGTGTCGTCGTCGAGACGACCCTCGAGACACGCGGCGTACGCGTCGGCGTCGAGATGACCCTTGGTGAGCGCCTCCTGGGCCTCGGTCGACTCCTCGACGAAGTCGGTGCAGGTCATCTGCGCCTCGACCCAGGCCACTGCGAGGGTCCGGTCGAGGGTGGCGGCCTTCTCCCGGGTGCGGAACGACGCGTCGAGCACCCCGCCGTCGCGCAGCTCGTCGGGCGTGACGCGCTCGAGCAGGTCGTCGGCGAAGCACTCGGCCGCCGCGACGTCGTCGGACGTGGCCCGTTCACCGGCGTACAGGTCGACGAGCCCGGCACGGACCTCGGCGGGTGACGCCGCCGAGGAGGCCACGGTGTCGGCCTCGGCGTCGGCGGTGCAGCCGACGAGTGCCGGGAGCGAGGTGGCAGCGAGCAGGGTGAGCGCAGCCAGGCGTCCGGGCCGCGTGTGCACGCGCATGTGGGTGGTTCCCCTCAGTGGTGACCGCCCCGCGGCCGTCTGGGCCCAGCCTAGTGACGGCCGCGGGGTGCGCCTCACCCCTTGGGCTGGCGGATGACGATGGTGCCCATGACCTTGTCGGAGAAGGTCTGCCGCTTGGCGTCCCACAGCGGCCACAGGTAGCCGATGTTGCACAGGACGCTGTCGAGGACGTGCGCGATCTGCCGGACGAACGACAGGCCGGGTCCGACGGGCTGGCCGGTCTCCTCCTTGACCAGCTTGATGCCCATGACGCCCTTGCCGATCGTGTAGCCGGTCCGGCCCTGCCGGAAGACGATGTTCCAGATCGAGAAGGCGAGCACGAGCAGTGCGCCCAGGGCGACCAGACCGGCCACGAGCCCGCCGCCCTGCGGCATCTCCGAGGTCGTCACCCCGGTCACCGGGTCGGTGGTCGTCTCGATGTTGGAGACCAGCACGATCACCCCGACCAGGCCGGGCAGGTAGGCGACGAGGGTGAGCAGGCCGTCGATGAGGTACGCCGCGACCCGCTGGATCCACGATGCGTACGGCGGTGCGAACCCGGCCTGCGGGGCGCCGTAGCCGCCCTGCGCGTAGGCCGGCTGCTGGCCGTAGGGCTGCTGACCCCCGTAGGGGTTCTGGTCGTACGGCGCCTGCGGCGGCTGGCCGTACGGGTTCTGGCCGTAGGGATCGGTCGGCGGGTTGCCGTAGTTGGACATGGTGCTTCCCCCTGCTGGGTCTGGCCCGCGGTCGCGGTCGCGGACGCGGGACGGCCGAGCGGCTCCCCGGGTGGGGCCGCCCCGGTGTCCTGCCCATCCGGCGGGCGTCGAAACGCCGGCCCAGACCGGCATGCATACGTGGTATACATACCCGGTATCCATTGGCCACGGGGGCCGGTGGGCGCACCGCGAGGAGACGCGATGTCGATCAGGCAGGCGATGCTGGCGCTGTTGGAGGACGGGCCGATGTACGGCTACCAGCTGCGTGTCGAGTTCGAGCAGCGCACGGGGTCCACCTGGCCGCTCAACGTCGGGCAGGTCTACACGACCCTGTCCCGGCTCGAGCGCGACGGGCTCGTCGAGCAGGTGGTCGGCGAGGGGGCCCACCACGGCACCGACGACGGCAGCCACGTGACCTATCGCGTCACCGAGGCGGGTCGGGGCGAGGTGTCGGAGTGGTTCACCACTCCGGTGCCTCGCACCCAGCCGCCCCGCGACGAGCTGGCCATCAAGCTCGCCCTCGCCGTCACCGTCCGCGGGGTCGACGTCGGCACGCTCATCCAGCGCCAGCGCAGCGCCACGATGGCCGCGCTCCAGGACTACACCCGGCTCAAGCGCTCGGGCCGCGCCGCACGCCCCGACCAGCCCGAGGACCTCGCCTGGAGCCTGGTGCTCGACGCGCTGGTCTTCGACGCGGAGGCCGAGATCCGGTGGCTCGACCACTGCGAGGCCAGGCTGCGTCGCGCGGCGGTCGAGGGGACTGACGTGCGACGTGACGCGACCGCCGCGCCCGGCGCGGGTGCCGACGCGTCGACCGGTCGGAGCGTGCGATGAGCGCCCCCGTGCTGCACCTCGACGAGGTGACCCGCATCCACGGCGAGGGCGAGACCGAGGTGCACGCCTTGCGCGAGGTCTCGTTCCGCGCGCACGCCGGCGAGCTGGTGGCCGTCATGGGGCCGTCCGGGTCGGGCAAGTCCACCCTGCTCACCCTCGCCGGCGGCCTGGACCAACCGACCCGCGGCACCGTCCGCATCGAGGGCGAGGACGTCGGCGCCCTCGGCAACGCCGGGCGCGCGCGGATGCGGCGTACGTCGGTGGGCTACGTCTTCCAGGCCTTCAACCTCATCCCGGCGCTCACCGCCGCCGAGAACGTCGCGCTGCCCCGCGAGCTGGACGGTGAGAAGTCGCGAGCGGCGCGCCGCCTCGCGATGACCGCGCTCGAGGAGGTCGGCATCCTCGACCTCGCCGACCGCTACCCCGACGCGATGTCCGGCGGGCAGCAGCAGCGGGTCGCCATCGCCCGCGCCATCGTGGGGGAGCGGCGGCTGATCCTGGCCGACGAGCCCACCGGCGCCCTCGACACCGACACCGGCGAGGAGATCCTGCGGCTGCTGCGGGCGCGCTGCGACGCCGGGGCGGCCGGGGTGCTCGTCACCCACGAGGCGCGGCACGCCGCCTGGGCCGACCGGGTGGTGTTCCTGCGCGACGGTGTGATCGTCGACGAGTCGGGAGCCGACCCGGTCGACGACCTGCTCGAGCCGGAGGTCGCCCGGTGAGCTCGTCCGGGGGCGGGCGCGGGGGCTGGTTCGCGGGCTGGCTCGCCGGCTGGCGTCCGGCGCTGCGGCTGGCGCGCCGGGACGCGCTGCGAGCGCGGGGACGCAGCCTGCTGGTCCTGGCGATGATCGCGCTGCCCGTGCTCGCGGTGACGGCGGCGGCCGTCGTCCAGGCGACGGCCGACGTCGCCGGGACCGAGGGCGCCGACCGCCGCATGGGTGCCGCCGAGGCTCGCATCCGCCCGGTCGGCGGCGCGGTCTTCCAGTCGCCCGACCCCGACGACTGGGGGTGGGGCAACGACGGCAACGCCGCCGGCGGCACACCGTCGTACGACGACGTGACCGCCGTGCTCGGGCCCGACGTCCGGGCCATCACCGTGCGCGAGGGCTGGACCGAGATCCCGCTGGGGGAGCGGCGGGTGAGCGTCGCCGCCCGCGAGGTCGACCTGCGCGACCCGCTGGCCGAGGGGCTCTTCGAGATCACCGCCGGGCGCGCGGCCGAGGCGCCGGACGAGGCGGTGGTCAACGACGTGCTCGTGGAGCGCGGCGTCGGTCTGGGCGACACCGTGAGCGTGGGCGACCGCGACTTCGAGGTCGTCGGCACGGGACGCCACACGACCGTCCGCGACACTGCCACGATCGACGTGCTGCCCGACGCGCTGGGGCCCGGGTTCGCCGACTACACCCCCGACGTCGACTGGCTCGTCGACGGAGCCCCGGTGATGTGGTCCGACGTGCTGGCCCTCAACAAGGCCGGCCTCGTCGTCACCTCGCGCGCGGTGCTCGCCGACCCGCCACCCGTGCAGCAGATGGCCGAGCAGATGGGCTACGACACCGGGTACGGCGACGTGCTCGCGATCATCGCCCTCGTGGTCACGATGGCGCTGCTCGAGGTGGTCCTGCTGGCCGGTCCGGCGTTCGCCGTGAGCGCCCGGCGGCAGGCCCGCTCCCTGGCCCTGATGGCCGCCACCGGAGGGACACCCCGCCAGGCCCGCCGGGTGGTCCTCGCCTCCGGGATCGTGCTCGGCGCGCTCGCCGCGCTGGTCGGCGCCGTGCTCGGCGTGGTGGTCGGCTGGGCGCTGCTGCCGCTCGCGCAGGGCTTCTCCGGCGAATGGTTCGGCCCGGTCGACGTGGACTGGCGCATCGTCGCCGTGGTGGCGGCCTTCGGCCTGCTCTCGGCGGTGCTGGCCGCCGTCGTGCCTGCGCACATCGCGTCCCGGCAGGATGTGGTCGCCGTGCTCTCCGGTCGTCGCGGCGACCGCCCGCCTTCCGCCCGGACACCCGTCCTGGGCCTCGTGCTGCTCGGCGCCGGCGTGGCGCTGGCGGCGTACGGCGTGAGCGCCTCGAGCGGCGGGCACTGGTTCATCGCGATCGCGGCGATCGTCTCGGTGCTCGGGATGATCCTGGTGGTGCCCGTCGTGGTGTCGGTCGTCGCCCGGCTGTCGCGGCGGCTGCCCCTGTCCCTGCGGTACGCCGCCCGCGATGCCGCCCGGCACCGCACCCGCACCGTCCCGGCGGTGGCAGCCGTGGCCGCGACCGTGGCCGGGGTGGTGGCCCTCGGGATCGCCGTCACCTCCGACGAGGCGCAGAACGAGGCGACGTACACGCCGTCGATGCCGCTCGGTGCCGGGATGGTCAACATCTACCCCAGCGCGCCGATGAACGGTGACGTCGAGCCGGTCACCGCGGGGACCTGGGCCGAGGTCGAGGCGGCCGTCCGGGCGCGGACCGACGACGTCGAGGTGCTCCGCGGCGTCCAGCAGCAGGGCGCGGACGGGTCGTACCTCAGCGTGGACTTCCGCGAGCCCGGGGACCGCACCCCGCTCCTGGAGTACTGGGGCGGACGCCTCGACGGCAGCGTCGTCGTCACCGACACGGTCCCCGGCGTCGCCGAGCTCAGCGGCGCGGACCTCGACGCCGCGCAGGACGCGCTGGCTGCCGGCTCCGCGGTGGTGTTCTCCCAGCGACCCGTGGACGCGGACACCGTGCGCCTGCGCCTGGACTCCTACGACCCGGCCGACGGTGGCGCCGGCGAGGTCAGCCGCCTCACCTGGCCGGCGACGTACGTCGACGTCGGCGACGCGACCCCGGTCGCGCAGGCGCTGCTGCCGTCTGTGCTGGCCGCCGACCTGGACCGGCCGACCTCCGTCGCCGGGCTCTACCTGGCCGACGCCGGGCTCAGCGAGGACGCCCAGACCGACCTCGACGAGGCGCTGGGCGGGATCACCGAGGACGCCTCGCTCTACGTCGAGCGCGGCTACCAGGCCCCGGACGAGGTGGTCGTGGTGCAGCTGGTGCTGGCGGCGCTGGGGGGTGTGCTGATGCTCGGCGGCACCCTGACCGCGACCTTCCTCGCGCTCTCGGACGCCCGGCCCGACCTGGCGACCCTGGCCGCGGTGGGCGCGGCGCCCCGGACCCGGCGGCGGGTCGCGGCGTCGTACGCCCTGGTGGTCGGGTTCGTCGGCGCGCTGCTCGGTGCGGTCGTGGGGTTCATCCCGGGCATCGCGATCACGTGGCCGCTGACCTACCAGTCCGCCGACCTCCTGGGCGGGTCGGGCGAGGCGACCGGGCCGTACATCGACGTCCCCTGGCTGCTCGTCCTCGGCCTGGTCGTGGCGCTGCCGCTGCTCACCGCGGCCGTGGTCGGGCTGACCGCGCGCTCGCGGCTGCCCCTCGTCACTCGCCTCGACTGACCGGGCAGTTCCTGGCGCCTCGACAGTGCCGAGCGGGCACTTCCTGGCGCATGGATCGTGCCGAGCGGGCACTTCCGTGCAGATGGCCGCGCCGGTCGGTACGACGCCTTGGTACGACGCCGAGTCGGCGGTCGTGAAACGCCAGGAACTGCCCGGTCGGCACAAAAAGTCAGGCTTGACTGTTTGTTGTTACGGCCCCACGATAGGGGCGTGACCCCCCCGTCCGCGCCGTTCGCCCGGGTGCCCCAGCAGGAACGCACCCGGGCGATGCGGTTGCGGCTGCTGGAGGCGACCGTGGAGTGCCTGGTCGAGCGCGGCTTCAGCGGGACCTCCACCACGCTGGTCTCCGAGCGGGCCGGGGTGAGCCGGGGGGCCCAGCTGCACCACTTCCCGACCAAGAACGACCTGGTCGTGGCCGCCGTCGCGCACCTCACCGAGATCCGCGGCGCCGAGCTCCAGGCGGCGGTGGACAACCTGCCGCGCGGGCGACGTCGTACGCGGGCCGTCCTGGCCGTGCTCGGTGACCACTTCAGCTCTCCGGTCTTCGCCGCCGCCCTCGAGCTGTGGGTCGCCGCCCGCACCGACGAGGCGTTGTACGCCGCGGTCGCGCCGCTCGAGCAGCGCGTCGGCCGCGAGACGCACCGCCTCACCGTGGAGGCGCTCGGCGCCGACGAGTCCCGACCCGGCGTGCGGGAGCTCGTCCAGGCCACCCTCGACCTCGTGCGGGGCCTCGGGCTCGCCAGCACCATCTCCGACGACGCCCGCCGTCGTCGTCGCATCCTCGACCACTGGGCCGACGTGCTCGACCGGGAGCTGGATCCGGCCCACGACGTTCCCGTCCTCCCCCGTTCCGCTCCTCCGTCCGACAACGCCGCAGGGACTCCGACATGACCGACGTGCTCCGCACCGTCCTGGCCGACCTCGCCGCCGAGGGGGACCGGCTCGAGTCGCTGGTCGCCGACCTCGACGAGGCGGGCTGGCGCACGCCGACGCCCGCCGCGGGGTGGGACGTGGCCACGCAGATCGGGCACCTGGCGTGGACCGACGAGGTCGCGACGCTGGCCGCTCGGGCCGGTACCCCGGAGGGCAAGGCCGCGTGGGACGAGGTGGTGATCGCGGCCATCGGCGACCCGGACGGATTCGTCGACGCCGGCGCGCTCGAGCTGGGGCGCGACCCCGACCTGCTCGAGCGCTGGCGCCGGGCTCGCAAGGACCTGGTCGCCGCGCTGGCCGAGGTCCCCCACGGCGAGAAGCTGCCGTGGTTCGGGCCGCCCATGTCGCCGACCTCGATGGCCACCGCGCGGTTCATGGAGACCTGGGCGCACAGCCTCGACGTCCACGAGGCGCTCGGGGTCGAGCCGGAGGACTCGCCGCGGATCCGGCACGTCGCCCATCTCGGCGTACGCACCCGCAACTTCGCCTTCGCCACCCACGGGCTCGACGTGCCGGCCGAGGAGTTCCGCATCGACCTCGCCGCTCCCGACGGCGACGTGTGGTCGTGGGGACCCGACGACGCAGGGCAGACGGTCACCGGCTCGGCCGGCGACTTCTGCCGGCTGGTGACCCAGCGGGTGCACCGCGGTGACACCGACCTCGTCGCCAGCGGGCCCGACGCCGACCGGTGGCTCGACATCGCGCAGGCCTTCGCGGGTCCGCCGGGCGAGGGGAGGCCGGCGCGATGAGCGAGGTGCTGCGGATCGGCAACTGTTCCGGCTTCTACGGCGACCGCCTGACGGCGATGCGCGAGATGCTCGAGGGCGGCCCGCTGGACGTGCTGACGGGTGACTACCTCGCCGAGCTGACCATGCTCATCCTCGGTCGCGACACGATGAAGGACCCGTCGCTCGGCTACGCCCGGACCTTCGTCCGCCAGGCCGAGGACTGCCTCGGCCTCGCCCTGGAGAAGGGCGTGCGGATCGTCGCCAACGCCGGCGGCCTCAACCCCGCCGGCCTCGCCGACCGCCTCCGCGAGGTCGCCCGTGGGCTCGGCCTCGACC